>NZ_JAPMOU010000035.1 GCF_028858535.1 Spartinivicinus poritis | reverse complement strand
CAGCTACAAAATTATGATGACCCTCGTTATGACGTTCAATGGCTGGTCGATGATGTATGGCACTATGGTAGCCAACCTCAATCGGTAGAAGAGTTTACCGGCAGTGGCAACAGTGGCTATAGCAATAAATTACATGCCAGCCCCAGAGATCATGTATTTAAAACTCAACCAGTTGCCCCAAAACCGAAAATCCGAGGCTCACAAACCGCATTTGTCACAGGCCCTAAAGGGGAAGAGATTTACTGCGATAAATACGGGCGGGTTAAAGTCCAATTCCATTGGGACCGGGATGGCAAATACGACGAAAACAGCTCCTGCTGGGTACGGGTTAGACAACCGCTAGCGGGTAATAAATGGGGAGACTTACTTATCCCAAGAATCGGTACTGAAGTATTGGTTAAATTTGTTAATGGTGATCCCGACCAACCGATCATCATGGGGTGCTTATACAATGGTAAAGATAAACCACCCTATAAACTCCCCGATCATAAAACCCGTACCACCTTCAAAACCAACAGCAGCCCAGGGGGCGATGGCTTTAATGAAATTCGCCTGGAAGATAAAAAAGGCAATGAAGAAGTATTTATCCATGCCCAAAAAGATTTAGACATACAAGTCAAAAACGACAAGCGAGAACACATCAACAACGAACGCCATCTAAATGTCGATAACTGCAGCTACGAACACCTTAAAGGGAAATTCCATCAAAAAATCGACGGCAACTACAACCTAAATGTTAACAAAGACATCCACACCATCATCAACGACTGTCTACATAGTACTACGGGGATAAAATACAGCATTCAGGCAGGTAATGAAATTCATATCAAAGCTGGCGACAAAATCGTATTTGATGCTGGCGTAGAAATGACTCTAAAAGGCGGCGGCAGCCAGGCCAAAATCAATCCTTCAGGTGTGCACTTCACCACACCGAAACTCAAAATAAAAAATGGTACACCGGGTAGTGGTAGCGGGCTGAGTATTCAGGAGCCGAATGTTGCAGTTGAGGCGGATAGGGATAAAGCGGGCGAGGAGCCATTTGCACCGCCGGAGCAAAAGGAAGCCCTTAAAAATGCTCTAGGTTGGGACATGATCTGCGAGGAATGTGTTAAGCAAAAAATATCAGATGAAAATACTGATATAGAGGGTGAGTCATGATACTTATAGATTACCCCTGGCCTGAATTACCTTGTTATCTATTATTGGATGGTGTTAGAAAACCAAAATTAAAACGTTGGATTTATGAAAATGAGGAAAACCCTAAATGTATATCGTTATATCTAGAAACTAAATATCACGATATCTTGAGTTGCTCCCCAGAGCTTGTGCAAACAGAGCTATATTCAGAGCTCTGGTTAAGTTATATGGATAAAGGAGTTCTAGACCATTGGGGGTTAACTTTATTTAGCGATGAATCTTTTACTGATGTATTGAATCATTGCCGTTGGTGGCTTCAGGTTCAAACTCAGGCTGGTACAATGGCATTATTTCGGTTATATGACCCTTCATTAAGCTGGCGGCTGTTTGCTGCTTCAACATCAGAACAACTATCTTACTTATTTGGGCCTATTAATGAGATCCATTGCTATTCAGATCAATGGCATCAGTTTTATAACTCAGCTCCTGTAATAGGTGATTATAGCCAACCAGTTCGTTTAGCTGATAACCAATGGCAAGCAATCAGCGATAGTAAATATGCCAGTTTTTTAAAGCGCTTGAAATCACATACCTTACAATTCTTTCCTCACTTATTAGAGGGAAAAAATATCCAGCAACAACAAGATTGGCTAGAAACACTGGTGCAAAAAGCTAACTCACATCAGTTTAATACCGTACAAGATATTTATTTTTTTACCAATGTTATCGGATATTTAGGAAGGGATGCGATGAATCCCAGCATTCACCCAGAAATCCACCAGTTAATTACTCAAAGTAGTGAATTAACACCTTCGCAACGTATAGAGCTCGCCGCTGTAAAAGCACAGCAATTTGTAGTAAGCAGGAAATCCCATGGCTAAAAAAACTGATGATGCAATGGTTGCTGCTTATCAGCAGGAACAAACAGAGCCAAAGGAGGTTGGGCAAAGTTGTCCATTTAAAGGCCCTCTTTGCTTATACCCCTTACGTTATGCCATGGTAGAGCAACCAATTGAAAAACATCCTGCAATTAAGCCAAATGTTAACACAACGGTAAAACCAATAGGGTTACGCTTAGCGCGAAAAGGTTTCTTATATTATGTGCACTCTAAATATCCAAACCGGGTAAGAGCCCAAATTATTACTGAGGAAGGAAAGTTTGCAGGTAGGCCATATTTAAAATTTCCTAGAAAAGGCACTCTTTGGGTAGTTTATTCAGAGATAGAGTGGACTAAAAAGAAAAAAAAGTATATTGCCGATAATGTAGAAGGCATGCGTAACCGTTTTATGCAAATGATTAACCTGGAAAGCTGTACTGCTGATAAAGGTTCACCTCATTTGTTGCCGTATAAGCATGGAACTGGCTTGATTGCTGAGTGTGAACCAGGTGAAATCAATGATCCATTGGAAGCACCTGCTAAAAAGGCTGCTCAAACAAGGAAAAGGCCCAGAGATACTAGTAATTGGTTTGAGTTTGAAACTGACCCCTTCTATTGGTCAATGAATAAAGTTGAGTTGCCAGGAGGCCATCACTTATCGAAGTTTTCTGGTAGTCCACCGAATGAGTCGGCCTTTATTTTATTACACGATGTGTTAGGGGTGTTAAAGGATTTAACTAATTTTCATGGTTATCTATCAGAATGGCAAGAAACCTGGAGAATGGATAATCAACAAAAATTCTTTGCAGCTGACTTTATTGAAAGCCTCTATACATATGACTTTAAAGAGGCTAAGAGTTACATCGAGCAAAGTAGTAAAAGTAACCAAAGCTTATCAAAGGACGAATATAAAATTCTTGAAGAACGTAAACAAAAGCAAGATGAAATTGAAGAAATAAACAAAGAAATCCACAATAGCATACCTACTATTAGTCATGACCCAGAAGAAGTAAGGAGAGGAAGAGAGGAGTATTATCGAGAGTTAGCCAAAAAGCAGGAACAAATAGATCAATTAAAGCGTGAAATTAGTAAATTGGAAGGTCAGATAAAAAATATCCAAGGAGACAATGCCGAAGGTACAATCGATAGTTTTGATGACTATGTAAAAGGTAAAGATGATTTATTTTCTGATTATGGAGGGCTTGCACCAAGAGTAAAAAATAGTACACGTTTTCAAGAAATGTCTACATTTATGAAAGAAAATCGTGCTATGTTACAACGCCATGATGAACTTATCGAGTTAATTGTTGCTGATCGTACAGAGCATATACCAAATTTTTATGAGGTAGCGTGGTATTTTGATTCAGAAGACCCATATCAGTATATAGATTATACAGAATGCCTATATGCTTGTATTAACTTTATATGTGAAACCCAAAAAGGAACAGAGTTTGCCCATGACTATTTTATTAAGCAGTTTGGCCCCCAAACGATGCTTACTCTTATGCCAACGGCTGATGTTGACTGGGTAAAAGTACATAATGAAGTGCGTAAAATGCTGGGTTTATACAAATCTATAGCGGGTGCTTTAACCCCTTTTCAAGATGCAGATAAATTAAGTGACCTTTTAAAGTTAAAAGATTTTGATAGCCCCCTGGTTCAGCGTATAAAAAATCTTCCCCAAACAGATCAACTTGCTCGTAGTGTACTCATTCCAGCCTATAATTTAGAAATGCAGCAACAGTTAGCAGGTGAGCTGGATAAACTAAAAGGAGAAAGCAAAACACAACTTAAGTCTTTTGAAAACCAGTTTATCAAGTTAATGAAAAAAAGTAACCGAGGTATGCATAGCTTTTTCTTTGAAAGTTGGGCTAAAGATGGAATTGATTTTAAGTTGGCAAGTGAAGCTGATATCCAACGGCTAGATACTTTATTAAAACAGGCTTCTACAAATCATCAGCAGGTTAAAAACCTTATTAAATCCTCGAAAGCACTAAAAAATCGACAGCAGACGATGACAAATCAAATAGATATTGACTCAATACGTCATAAGCGAGCTGTACTTAGAGAAAAAATAAATCAATCTCGTGCTCAACAAAAAACAGTTGTATCACAATTATCAGATATGACTGATGGAATATCTAAACCTGGAGCGGGGGCAGCTTCAGTTACCTTGATTCATCCAGATTTAGAGGAGTTAAGATCCAACTATAACAATGCCAAACAAGGTTTATGGCAGGGTTATGGTCACGCTGAGACCGAAATAGAGGTAAAAAAGTTAATTAGACCTGGCTTTTCGTTAGCTTTGAACTTATTGATTATGAATGTTATTAATTCTTACTTTGTAATTAGTAAATTAATGGATAAACCTGAAAGAAGCGCAATGGATGAAGTATTGCTCTTTGGAACCATCAGTGGTCTTGCTGGCGGTATAAATAGCTATATTTCAGAGGTATGGCGTAAAGGATTAAAAGATTCGTTAGAGAAGTCACAAAATCCACTAATGGCTAATAAGCTGGGTAAAGTAACTTTACTTTCTGGGTTTGCAGGTGGAATTTTTACATTTTTATCGTCCTTAGCTTATACAATTTATGAATTTGAAAACTTTACTAAAGCCAGTGAACAGGGAAATACGGGAGCTAAGTTTGCGTCTATAGCTAAAATAGGGGGTAATGTTTGGTCAGTCTATTTATCTGGTCGTCAAATGCAAGTTACAGGACATGCTGTTATACAAGTAATTATGGAGCGTAATGTTAGCTGGCGAATGGCTTTGGCAAGTCGTGCAACAGTTTTAGCCAGACTAAACTTATGGATGATTGTTGCCACAGCAATTGTAATTATAGGAGGATTAGCCTATGAAATGCTGAATCCAAGTAAACTAATATTATGGGTTAAACATTCTATTTGGGGTATAGACAATCGAAGCTGGGATTTTCCTACTACTCAACAAAAACTAGCTGAAGTTGTGTTAAGACCAAGGCTTGAAGTCAAGGCTGGTATTCAGCATATATCACAAGCAACAGGCCAATTTAGTTATAAAACCACTCAGACCTACTTAAAACATAGTCTAAGTTGCTTTGGAATAACACCAAGCCGTTTTGCTCAAGTTTTACAAATCCATCAATATCACCCTTTAGCACTATGTATTATCGTGTTGGTTGATGGAAAGTGGATAAATAAAACAGATGAAATATTAGAGACTGCAGATTTTACTGTATTGGAACAAGGGTTAAGAATTGACTATGATTGGCCAACGTACTTAGTGAAAAAAATATCACGAACAGAGTGGACTATTGCTGTTACACCAGATATAGCAGTAGAGCCGTTGGATAAAGCTTACCAATTTATCCGTTATAGCACCCAAGGTACCACAGTCACAGAAATGGCAGAAAATGATCGATTAACGACACAAGGACAATATCCTCTTATTGCTATATCCGATGACTATATAACAATGGGGCAAACTAATGATTAACCGCTCAGAAATGTCTGGTGGTACGACCTTTAAAGATAGGCTAAATCAGCTAATAATTCTATCTCCCTTGCCAGTTAATACCAATAATAAAGCAATTGATACCTCTGGATTTATTAAGAAAAAAGATTCCTCCAATATTGATATTGGAGGTGCAAGTTTTCGTTATGCTCTTGAAATCTTTGGAATGGCTATTTCAATAACTTGGGCTTTCGCTGTCGTAGCAATTTTAATTATGTATATGACAAATACTTCATCTAATATAAATTATCTCCTTTATTTTGCTATTTTTTTATTTACAATATCGTTGCCTTTATTTTTTATCATTCCAATTGTATGGAATGCTCATCGGAAACTAATTAAAAGCCCCTATCTACGCTTTAACCGTCAACGCCGAGAAGTGGCTTTGCCTTTTGGTGAGGGCAACACGCGTTTTACCATTATTCCTTGGGAACATATCTATGCTTGGGTGGGTACCTCCCGAACCTTAACGGATGAAATGACCCATGTTCAGTCCAGTTTAACCATTACCATGGCTAGTCGCAGTGATCCTCAAGGGTTTACTGGCCGTTATGAAATTATGTGTGGTGATGAACTGAACTGTATTATGCAGTGGGAATGTATCCGCCGCTTCATGGAAGATGGGCCAGAGGCTTGTCCTGATCCCTGTAATCTAGACACATTGGAGGAATACATTGATAGCCGTAAGCGCTGGAAGGAAAAGAAAGTCTTGGAAGGGTGGGATTATTGGAAACAACGCATTAGTGACTGGATGCATTGGTCTTACTTTGCCCATTGGTTTAGTGACTGGCAACAAACTAAATTACAAGATGTTATGCCAGCGGAAATTAAGCAGTGGTCACAGCCCATCCCAGAAGATCAGTGGGCTAAGCCTTCAGCTGAGTTAGTCGAGGCCAACGCCACGGTAGCAGCTTATTACCATCAGGGCGGTAAGTTTGGCGATCAAAGTATGCCAACCTTTGGCTTAAAGAACCCCCGTAGGGTAGTGGCGAGGGACGTTATCACTAAATGATTAAACGTAAAGACTATATCGCTGGCTGTCGTTTAAAGGAGGGAATGCAAGAAAAATTGGTATTATCACCTTTACCTATAAGCACTCAAGAGCAACCTTTCGATACTGTTGGTAATATGAAAGAAAAAACTAATGTGTATTTGGATGTTGGTGGCGGAAATACTCATGTTCAAATTGAACTGTTGGGGCTATTTACAATAATAATGTTTTCTATTTTTTTGTGTGTATGGTTATTCATTACAGGTATGTCTGGTTTTCAATTTAATAGAGATGATTTCCTATTATTAGCATTTATTTTAGGGATATTTTTAATTGGTGAAATGTTATTTATATATGGAATCTGGCAAACACATCGAGACTTAAAAAAATCTCCTTTTCTACGATTCAATCGTCAACACCGTGAGGTCGCTGTACCTTTTGGTAAGAAAAATAGCTTTATCACTATTCCTTGGGAGTCGCTCTATGTATGGGTAGAAACAGCCACCGTGGCGAGTGACACTATGATGGCTTCTACCTCCATTCTGATGTTCACCATGGCAAACCCTGATAATGAAGAAGAGTTTTGGAGTGGTTTTCAATTGGGCACAGGGGGACATGAAGCTAATTGTGTCATGTTATGGGAATGTATTCGTCATTTTATGGAAGAAGGACCTGAAGCTTGTCCAGAGTCGAACCAGCAAGCTAACCTGGCTGAATATATTCGCAGTCGATAGTATTTTAAAGAAAATGTCCTTACGCCCTGGGAGTATAAAAAGCTTAAAATGGCCGATTGGCTGCAATGGCGTTACTTTGCTTATTGGTTTGAAGGGTGGCAGCAAAAACGAATGGTTAAAAAGATACCACAAGAAATTCAAACATGGTCACAGCCTATTCCTGAAGACCAGTGGGCCAAGCCATCGAAACAGTTACATGAAGCGGAAAAAATTACGCAAACTTATTATCAGCAAGGTGGTAAGTTTGGTGGCAAAGATATGCCTATTTACCAACTGAAGTGACTGGTGGTAAAAATTGGAGGTTATTTTGTCTGTATCATTTTAATATACTCTTTGGTGTATTTTTCCACTAGCATGTCAACAGTTCCATCTTTTTTATACTTAACGATTTTTTGGTCAATGATACCAATATGATTTTCAAGGTTTTCCTTACTCTTTTTAGATATGGCAAAGTAAAATAATCCGGAATACAAGGGTTCGGGTAAAATCTCAATATTATCTCTTATTTTCATTTTTTCTAGAGTTAAGGTTCCTACATATTTACTATAGGGTATGAAGTCAATTCGTCCCAAGATTAGCTTTGTGAAATTTTGCTTTACAGTGCTCACTCTTTCTAAGTGAATGAGCGATTTATTTTTTAAAAGAAATTCATCAAATTCGGTTTTGAATTTGTCACCAATAATTGCGCCACCTCTACGGCCTTTTAAATCATTCCATTGTTTAAAAGGAAATGCGTTACCTTTCTTGACAAAAATCACTGCGGGATTTGTTAAAAAAGGGGTTGGAATATAAGTTAAGTATTGCTTGCGTTCTTCATTTTTATATATGCCTGCTATAAGATCAATTTTTCCTACTTTTGCTGCTTCTTGTACTCGAACCCACGGGCCAACAAATTTACTTTGGGCATCATGACCTAATTCAGATAAAATTCGTTCTGCTAATTCAGGGCCAACCCCCACAATGGCATTGTGTTTATTTTTGTACATGACCGGAGGAAATTCAGGGTGAGCAGATATGATAGTTTGCTTTTGAGCACCCTCTGTAGCTACAGTAATGAAAACTGAGCCAGCTAGCATGATGAATGGCAAGTGTATTTTCATATCCAAATTCCACTTGAGAGGAGTAGGGTGCCCTATATCAAAAGGATACTATATTTCTCGCCCCAATCACCTATTATTTATAGACTCATGGGATCTCGTCACTCGATGGCCGCACCTAAAAACCATTCGTCTTAGCTATATGAATGAGATCAATAGGGTTGGGTACAAGTTGTAACGATCACAAGAATGCTAAAGGGGCTTATTTATCTAGGCTACGTGGATTTTCTTGGTGATTTGATGAAATAGCTGGGATAGTGGTACATGAGTAAACTTGTTATGGACCACTATCTTTTCGTCTAGGCTGGATATGCGATGGTTATATTAATATAGGCGTATACTCTGAAACATGGTGCTCTAGGATATTGTAAAATGAAGCTTCATTTTTTAGTGATTTTCCGTGACTTAAATATTGATTAATAAAATAGTCTAAGTCTTGTTGAGCGATATGTTTGGTATGGCGAATAAAGCGAGCCAGGTCTTTGTAAAATCGCTGCTTTCTGAGTGGATTGCGCTTGGCTTTTTCTAAATCAATGAGCTTTGCAGTGAAAGAGGAGGATGACGGTACATCATTAACGAAGATATGTTTTGGGTATAAACAGTTATGAGTATAGCCTTTATCGTGTAACCCCTTGAGTGATCGTGCAACCGCTTTTAATACTGGCTGCCAAGAAGCTAAATGTTGAGAACGATAGCGTTGATACCATTGTTCAAGGCTGCAATAGCCTTCTAGTGCTTGGGTGATTAAAATCGCCTGGATACCATCTTTATGATGTCTCTCGCCATAGTACAGCGGAATAGCTGTAGGAATATTGTGCTGTTGAAGTACTTGTAGGTTACTGAATTCCCTGGAAAATGTCGGAATGCCTTGGATAGGGTGTCGAATTGTTTTGGTATTGTGGTTGAATTGTTTTTTGATAAAAATGGGGTGCCGTTCACTGGCTGGTGATTGTAACTCTATTTTTGAAACACCACTCCAACCGTTTCTTCGTTGGTTAGGGGGTTCTACCCATTGTTCTGGAAACTGCCATATATCTTCAAACTCATAAAAGTGGTTGCTCTCAAAAATGGCTTGCCAGGTAGGATTAGTGAAAAACTCCCGTTGGGTTTGGTGAGTTTTACTACTCATATTTCCCCCGCGTATACTTTTAGTGTTGTTTCATTTTTATTATCAATAGCTAAATCATCGATAGCTAATAACTTTTATATTTATGTATAAATAGGGTTAAATTTTAGGAAGCGTTTAGCAATAAAGTCAAAGCTTAAGGCAGGTAACATTGAGAAATTGAATGTATGTCTCAGATTATCTGAGGACTCAATTAAAGGGCCTCTAAAAATTACTATTGTAGATGGCCCTTAATACTGAAAGGAGTAAAAGGCATTGTATGCCTTGTGATGTGCCTTCAGTTGGTTTAATACCCTTGTAGCTTATCTATATATTCCGGTAAAAACAGCGATATCGATGGAATGTAGGTGATAAGGATTAAGAAGCCTAGCAACAGCATTAACCAGGGCAAAGCGGCTTTGATTACCCAACCCATACTTTGTTTGGTAATGCCTGCTGTAACAAATAAATTAAGTCCTACGGGTGGGGTGAGCATACCAATTTCCATATTAACAACCATGATAATTCCCAGATGGATAGGATCAATTCCTAACTGAATAGCAATTGGGAATAAAATCGGGGCCATGATTAATAAGATGGCTGATGGTTCCATGAAATTACCGGCTATCAGCAGCAGAATATTAACAACAATTAAAAAGCCCCAAGCAGGTAACCCCCATTCAACAATGGTTTGAGCAATAGCATGAGGAATTTGCTCGTTGGTTAATACATAAGCAAATAACATGGCATTGGCAATAATAAATAGCAACATCACACTGACTTTTGCTGCTTCTAAAACCACTTTTTTTACTTCAGCATCCACTACCGACTTAGGTAGTGCCAACGCCATTTGCCCGCAATTGCGGGTGATAGCCTTTATTATGGATTCGTCAGGGGTGCGCCATGGACAGTCTTTTAAAGGGCCAATATCCCGATAACCAAATACTGCAATCAAAAATGCATAAATGGCTGCAACGGCGGCTGCTTCTGTTGGGCTAGCGACACCACCATAAATTGCACCTAACACAATAACGATTAAAAACAGCCCACCGGTTGCTTTAATAGCCGAGATGGTAAATTGTTTGAAACCTGGAAATGTTTGTGCTGGTAGGTTTTTAATTCGAGCAACAATATAAATAGCGACTAATAAAATACCACCCATTAATAACCCAGGAATTAAACCAGCCATAAACATTTTAGCAGCAGAAACCTCTGTTGCTGCGGCATAGACTAACATAACAATAGAGGGGGGGATTAAAATACCTAAAGTGCCTGCGTTGGCAATTACTCCAGCAGCAAATTTTTCAGGGTAACCCGCTCGAACCATACCAGCTATAACAATAGAGCCAATAGCAGCAACCGTAGCGGGAGATGAGCCTGACACGGCAGCAAATAACATGCAAGCCAATACTGAGGCCATGGCCAGGCCACCTCGAATATGGCCAATACCTGCTAAGGCAAAATCGATTAAACGTCTTGCTACACCGCCAGTTGATAAAAAACCAGAAGATAAGATAAAAAATGGAATAGCCAGCAAAGTATAATGATGAGATGTAGACTCAAATAATTTTAAGGCAATGGTTGCCAAAGAAACATCGGAAAAAAATAGAATGGTTAATACGCTGGATAAGCCCAGTGCTACGGCAACGGGCATGCCGAGCAACATGAATAAAAATAATAAAGTAAATAAGGCAATTGTTGTCATTAGTCTTTACTCCCTTCTTTAGCCAGCGACATACTTTCTTTTGCTTCATTGGCAAACTGGAGGGTATTGGTTTCTCCTTTGATTAATTGGATAGCAGCCTGAATAAATCGAATGGCGAGTAAAACAAAGCCAATGACTAAAATACTTGATGCTTGCCACTTGGGGATAGGCAAGTCTTCCATTTCCAAGCCAATCATTTTTAGTTTGCTGAGATAAATCCAGCCGCCGTAAATAAATAAGCCACAGTACACCAAACAAAGTACTATGGTGAGTAGTGCAACCGACCGTTGGTACAGTGAAGGCAGTGTTTTTACAAATGCATCAACACCTATATGAGCCCCAGTTTTAACACCGTAAGAAGCACCAAATAAAACCAACCAGGCACCTAAATAAAGGGTAGCTTCTTCTGCCCAAATTAAACCCTGGTTAAAACCAAACCGCATAACTACTTCTATAAATACCAGAAGAGTCATGGATACCAGAAGCAGGCATAAAATAGCTACTTCCAGTTTATTTAGCCACTGGAAAATTTTTTTCATAATATTACTCGTGTAATTGACTGCTTAATCAGTGTAAAAACCTCTCCCTCTGAGGTTATTGCAAAAGTACTTCAAACTAAATTTCTTCTCCCCCTTGAGAGTGTCGCGAAAGTACTTTAAATCAAGTCCCTTCTCCCCTGTGGGGAGAAGGTTAGGATGAGGGGCTAGTCTGCTACTGCAAGACTAGCGACAGCAACTTTAATTGAAATAAAGAGTGCTGGCTGTTTTGCGTAGCGGTGGTTTTAAAGTAACTTTACCCTCACCCCAGCCCTCTCCCAGAGGGAGAGGGAGCTAACAATGCCTTTTGTGCCACTCTTAGAGGGAGAGGGGGCCAACACAACTTCTCTGCTAGGAGGTTGAAACTTTTTGTTATTTACCCTGATTTGCACTTATTGCTGCTTGAATTAAGTCTTTGCCTAATTCTGCTTCAAACTTTTTCCAAACGGGTTTCATTGCATCAACCCATTGCTGGCGTTCTTCAGGCGTTAGTGTTACCACTTGCGAGCGTTTTGAAGCGATAATGGCTTGCTTATCTTCCTGGCCTTTAGTCAGGGCAACTTGGTTGCCATAAACAATCGCTTCTTGTAGTGCTTTTTCGACAGTAGGGCGGATATCGGCAGGTAAACTTAGCCAGAATTCCTTAGAGCTGAGTACCACATAGTCTAAGACCCCATGGTTTGACTCTGTAATATAAGGTTGTACTTCATAAAACTTCTTAGAGTACATGTTAGACCAGGTATTTTCCTGACCATCAATGGCTTTGGTTTGTAGTAAAGTAAATACTTCAGCAAATGGTTTTTTAACGGGGTTAGCTGATACAGCTCTAAACTGTTCGACTAAAACATCAGAAGCCATAATACGGAATTTTTTTCCTTTTGCGTCTGCAGGGGTTTTCAGTGGTGAGCTAGCAGAGAGTTGTTTAAAGCCATTATGTAAGTAACCCAGACCAACCAAACCTCGTTTTTCTAGTGACTTTAATAGCTTTTTCCCTTCAGGGCCCTGCTGAAAACGATCAATGGCTGCCATATCATCAAACAGGAAAGGTAAGTCAAATACCTGAACTTGCTTATTATATTTTTTTATTTTAGATAGAGCAGGGGCTGCTAGTTGTACATCACCTAATAACATGGCTTCGAGCACTTTATCGTCACCAAACAACTGGGCGTTAGGAAACACTTTAACAACAACTTTTCCAGATAAGCGCTGTTCAACTAGCTCTTTAAATTTAGTTGCCATTTTTCCTTTAGGCGTATTTTCAGCTACCACATGAGAAAATTTAATTTCAATAGGGGCTGCTAATACACTGGTGACACTCGCTAAGGTAATTGATACTGAAGCAGCGATTGTTTTTAATAATTTCATTATTTGTCCTCGTTGCGTTTTTCTTTGTTATTTAGATTTTTTTAATTATCTAAGTTATCAATCACCAACTGTTGTCTAGTTAATGATTGCCTAATGGTCTACTAACTATCAGTAAGTATGAGTCAGCAAGTATGGGGCCAACTTTAATAAAAAGTAAATAGTTCTTATTAATCAACTAATTAAGTTATGTGAAAAGAGGGTGGAAGAGGTGTAGCCTAGTCTTAGTGGGTGAGAACTCATCCATTAGTCAGTATGGAATGGGTGGAAACCCGCCCATTACGTTAAATAGTCCTGGCGGGTTAGTCCGTATTTTTTCATTTTGTCGTATAAGGTTTTTCGTGGCAGGCCTAAACTTACCATGGTTTCTTTAATGCTACCTTGGTGTTGTTTTAATGCTTCTTCGATTAAGGCTTGCTCAAATCGTTCAACTTTTTCGGGTAGGGTTTGCCGACTTTGAATATCTTCAATAGCCTGGCTACCAGGTAATTCTATGCGCCAGTCGTTGCCTATTAGTACATAGCGCTCA
The DNA here is from genome assembly GCF_028858535.1 of Spartinivicinus poritis. Lineage (NCBI taxonomy): Bacteria > Pseudomonadati > Pseudomonadota > Gammaproteobacteria > Oceanospirillales > Zooshikellaceae > Spartinivicinus > Spartinivicinus poritis. The sequence goes on along the minus strand of NZ_JAPMOU010000035.1, from coordinate 45,282 downwards.
GCCCAGTTTCTTAGTTCCCTGACATTACCTGGCCAATCATGTTGTAATAGGGCTTGTTGTTGCTCGGTGGTAATTGGACTAAATTCACGGCCATATCGGGCGGCGGCTACCGATGCAAAGTGCTGAAAAAGCAATGGGACATCATCAAGCCGTTCGCGTAAGGGTGGAATTTTAATAGTAAGGACATTAAGCCGGTAATACAGGTCATTTCTAAATTCACCTTGCTCACTTTTTGCCAGCAAGTCTTCTTTAGTTGCAGCTACTACGCGAATATCCAGATCAATTAAACGGTTGGAGCCTAAAGGTTGCACCTGTCGTTCTTCTAAAACCCTGAGCAGTTTTATTTGCAAATTGAGAGGCATGCTTTCAATTTCATCTAAAAACAGGGTGCCGCCATTAGCATATTCTAGTTTACCAATACGTTTTTGTTCTGCGCTGGTAAAGGCTCCAGCGGTATGGCCAAATAGCTCGCTTTCAATTAGGTGTTCGGGAATAGCGCCGCAATTAATGGCAACAAAATGGTGTTTGGCGCGGTTGCTGTGCTCATGTAAATAACGGGCAATGAGTTCTTTACCAGTGCCTGTTTCTCCTTCAATAAGAATATCTGTTGGCGTATTCATTATTTGGTGGATTAGCCGGCGCAAGTTACCTATGGCTGTATTATTACCCAAAATTCTAGGGCCTGGTGCACTTTGCGTGGCGACCTCAACTTTTAGCTGTTGGTTTTCAATGGTAAGCTGTCGTTTTTCTAAGGCTCGACGCACGACATCTAGAATTAAATCGGAGTCAAATGGTTTTTCAATAAAGTCATAAGCGCCTGCTTGCATCGCTTTTACTGCAGTGGAAATATCGCCATGGCCGGTTAGCAAAATAACTGGTTGGGTAGCATCCTGCTGTAATATCTGTTTTAGCAGTTCAATGCCAGAAATCCCTGGCATATTGATATCGGTGATAATAATGCCTGGCCAGTCTGGTTGATAAGCTTTTAGTACTGCTGAGGCAGATTCAAAAGTGGTTACTTCATAATCTGCCAGCGATAGGCTTTGTTGGACGACGCGTCGTATATGTTCGTCATCATCAATAAACCAAATAAGACCTTTCATAGTACACTCATTGTTCACAACTTGCTTTCTTTTTCATTTGTAGGGGCGCCTTTGTATAGAGGTAACTCTACACTAAAAACGGCACCTCCAGCCGGGTGGTTTGTTGCGGTTAACTGGCCATTAAATGACTCAATAATACGCTTTGAAATGGTCAGCCCTAAACCTAACCCAAGGCTAATCTCTTTTGTAGTATAAAATGGCTCAAATATTTTTTTTACATTGGTAATGCCCGGGCCTGAGTCACTAAATTGAATAATTAGTTGGTTATTGTTTGTTTCTACAGTATTTTTTTCAATATTGCTCGTTTCAACATTAATTGTTATGACTTTTTTAGTACTTTCACTGAGTTCTTGAATAGCATTAGAAAGCAAATTAACAAAAACCTGTTCCAGCCGGACGGCATCCCCTAAAATAAAGGCTTCATCAAGTTTTGTATTGACCGTGTATTCTATTTGGTTACGTTTTATTTGGTTGTCAAGCAGGCGTAGCGATTCAGTTATACAGTTGATAACTTCTACTGGTAATAAGGTGCCAGATGTTTTTCGAGAGAAAACTTTAAATTGGGCAATAATATTTGCCATTTTTTTGCATAACAAACTGATTTGACCAAGATTATCCTCTGCTTCAGCTTGCCGGTTTTTTGTTAAAAACTTTCGTGCATTATCGGCATAAGCCTGAATTGCCGTTAATGGTTGATTAAGTTCGTGATTAATGCCAGCAGACATTTGGCCTAATAGAGCCAGCTTAGCAGCCTGAATCAACTCATCTTGAGTTTGTTTTAATTCAGCGGCTGTTTTTTCCCGCTCTTCAATTTCTTCTAATAACCGCTCGTTGCTGGCAGTTAAGTCAGCTGTTCTTGCCATCACACGGGTTTCAAGTAAATCCCTTGCTTCTCTCAATTGGCGCTCGTTATTAATTTTTTCAATGATAAATAATATAACCAGTAGCCCTAATGTGAGCAAAGTTGCGACTAATATTAGTGTAAACCAGCTGTCTCTGTGAGCTGATGCTAAGTCCAGTAAGATATAAACCCGCCAACCCGCTTCTGGCATATCCAGGTGGCTGGCTAAATATTGTCTTTCTGTGCCATCAGGTTCGGGAATAGTCAGTATTGCTGTTGCAGGACTAAAGATGGATGAAAGTGGTTCTGTAGTTAAGGCTAATGCTGCTATTGTTTTATCACCATAACGCCTGGTTTGGCGTAAACGCCTGAGTTGGCTCATTGATAAGGGCTGTAACGATTTAAATCGCCATTGAGAGCGGCTACTAATAAATATAATGCCATCAGGGTCGGCTACTACCAGCTGGGGCTGGTTTCTTTCCCAGGCAGTTTCCCAGCGACTTTCTATGTTGCTCAGGCTTACTTTTACGACAATCACAGCCACTGTTTGTTGGTTATGTCGAATAGGGAAAGAGAAGTAATAGCCACGTTGTTTTGATGTAGTGCCAATAGCATAGTAACGCCCCGCTTTTCCCTGTAATGCCTGCAAAAAATAAGGACGATAGTTAAAATTACGCCCAATGAAGCTGGTAGGCTGGCTCCAATTATTGGCTGCAACAGTTAATCCAGAGCTATCCAGTAAATAGATATTAGCAGCACCTGTCAGTGCTGCGGTGGTTGCAAATAAATTGTTGATTTGATCAATAGACTGGTTTGATGGTTGAGCTGCATAAGCTTCTAGTAAGGGGTGTGAAGCCAGCAGTTGGGGAAGAGACTCATACTTTGCCAAAATACCTTGAAGGGTTATTCGGTAACGGGCTAGTTCATTCTGTGCTTGTTGTTGTAACGTAATATAAGCTGAGTCTCGTGTGTGTTGTGCAAACCATAGCAGTGTCATGAGCATTGCCAAACTACCTAGGGCAATTACAACAAGTCGCTGTTGAAATTTATTTGGTGCTGACTTCATAAAAACCCTGCTCTTGGGGTATACATGCTTTCCTTGACAGGTGTTGTTGTTTTAGCGGGCTATATAATCCATCAGCTGCTGTTTGGTTTTTTGTAACTCTGGATAGTAAGAAAAATAGATGTCCAGAAATAGTTTTTTATCTTGTTCAGGTAAAGCGCTACTATGCCTTAAAAAACATTTTAGATCTTTATTGGCTCGCCAATACTTGCTAGGTAAATATCTTAGCTTTTCAAGATCAATCACCTTAACTGGCTGTTGGTCATCTGGATCAAGTGATACAAAAATATGGTTAGGGTATAAACAAAAGTGGCATAGTTTATGGCTATGCAATTGAACAGCCCACTCAGCAATATATTGAATTATTTGTTGTCGTGAGGCTTCTGTAGGTTTTTGTTTATACCAATCAAATAAATTAACATGATTAACCAATGCTTGAGTGATTAAAATAGCCTGATGTTGGTGTTTTATACGGCGTTCACCATAATATACGGGTGTTAGGGTTGCTAACTGACGTTTCTGTAATTTACAAATATTTTTATATTCCCGAAAAAAAGTAGGCTCACCACGAAAAGGGTGGGCTAAGCTTCGGGCATTGTGGTTTTCTTGGCGCTTAATAAAAACCTGTAGTGATGATGAATTCTTTTCTGGGTAATTTTCTTTGGTAGCTGCGTTTTTATTTACTACTTGCTGGTCTTTAGCTTGTAAATGATATTGAATCACACCACTCCAGCCATTACGTCGTCGATTAGGTTGTTCAAACCACTCGGTAGTTAATGACCAGATTGATTCAAAGCTATCTAGCTGGTTACGTTGGAACAGTTTTTTGAAGTTGTCAGTTGTGAAGGCTTCAAACATCATTTCTTGGCCAGGCAATTTTTAAGCGACTGGCTAGTAAACCATAATCAGATAAATAGTCAAATTCTTATAAGAAGTTGAGGTAAAAGTTATTGTTGTGAAGCTTGATGGTTGAAGTTGTCTGGCTAAACTGAATCATAAACCATTAATCACTAGTAGTTGTTATGTTGGCTATGAACCCAGCAGAAGATTTTGATTTAAAAGGTATTTTTATTCCTCCTCAACCCAAGTTGATGATTCAGATCAAAGAGGCTGGGGAAGATCTAAAAAAATTTGCTGAAATCATTAGTACTGATCCAGGTATTGGTGCTCAAGTACTTAAAACCATCAATTCACCTGCTTTTGCAAGGCCAAAAGTCATTAACTCGATTCATCAGGCGGTAATGCTGCTAGGGCGTGGTTATGTAATCAATATTATTAATGGCCTGATGTTGAAACGTGCTTATGACCATGTAGATACAGAAGCATTGGAAAGTTTTTGGCAAGGTTCTAAAGATGTATCACTAGCGATGGTGCTATTAGCCAGGCAACTCAATATTCTGGCTGTGGATGACGCTTATCTGATTGGCTTATTTCATAATTGTGGTATTCCCTTAATGCTGCAGAAATTTCCGAATTATATGGAAGTTTGTCATCAGTCATATGGTGAGGGTATTGAGAACATAGCAGAACTCGAAAGCGCGGAGCTTAAAACCAACCACTGTATTGTTGGTTACTATGTGGCGAAAGCTTGGCAGCTTAACAAAGATGTCGCTGAAATTATCAGAGATCATCACCATTTAACCTCAACAGAAGATAAATCTGCTTATTTTAAGGGTAATGATCAGGATGACCTAGTGTGCTTACTGAAGATGGCTGAACATATTTGTAAGCTTTATCATAGCCTGGGAAAACATGAAACAGACTATGAGTGGGAGCGCATCAGAGAAACTGTGCTTGACCATGTGGGCCTATCAGAACCAGACTTTATTGACCTGCAGGAGCTGACCCGAGAGCAGCTAGGGTTGTAGCTGATATAGGAATCATTAGTCTGCTAGCGTTTTACATTTTCTGTGTTTGTGGCTGCCAGCGCCAATTGATAATTGGCAGGCGTTGCCATAAAGGAATACATAACCAGTAACCAATCATACCACCCATATCGGCAAGCCCATCAAGCCATGAAGCAGATCGGTTGGGTAGGAAGTTTTGTACTACTTCTATAAATACACCATATCCTAGTAAGGCAAGTATTTTTGCTAAACCAAACTGCGTTCTAGGAAAGCTACTATCTAATAAGTAAGCAAGATAACCAAACGCTGCAAGATGCTTAAACTTATCGTCAATGGTGGGTAAAACCAAGTCAGTCTTTGGTGTAAATGCAAGCCAGCTGATGACGACCAAGCTGATGAGTAAAAGAATGAGCGATAGGCGTTGATGCCAGTGGTTAGAAAGGTTTGTCACGTCAGTTAAAGCTGATCCTTTATTTTACAGAAAAAGCACTAAGAGAGACTTCTTGCCACTCGCCAGGTTGCAAAGTGCCTAAGTGTATAGGACCAATTTGATATCGCACAAGCCGCAAAGTTGGGTGACCAATAGCGGCGGTCATTCGTCTCACTTGTCGATTCCGGCCTTCTGTAATTGTAATACTTAGCCAGCAAGTAGGGATATGTTTACGTTCTCGAATGGGTGGGTTGCGAGGCCAAAGTTTAGGGGGAGTAATAATAGTGGCTTGAGCGGGGCGAGTAAGGCCATCTTTTAATTGCACACCATGACGTAATTGGGTGAGGGCATTGTCATCAGGAATACCCTCCACCTGTACCCAATAGGATTTTGCCAGTTTGTGGCGTGGATGGCTTAAACGATGTTGCAAGTCTCCATCATTCGTAAGTATAAGTAAGCCTTCGCTATCTCTGTCGAGTCTGCCAGCTGGGTAGATATCTGGAATACTAATAAAGTCTGCCAGGGTTTCACGACCTGCCTGATCTGTAAATTGAGTTAACACTAAGTAGGGCTTGTTAAAGATAATAGCCCGAGGCCTTGGTTTGGGAGAGTTAATGGCTTTATTTGTTTTAGCGCGTTTATAGGTAGGTTTTTGGCGCTTTATATGACGAGGGGTGGTCATGGAATATATTGATTCGAGATACAGAAAACTTGTTTGTGAATTGGTTAATAAATAATCCGTATTTGTACGGATTGTAGCCAAGCTAAATTTTGACCAGAATGAAACTGTTGATAAGCTGCTCCAACCTTATCACTTATCATGTTCGTTCTTATCTTTACCCAGCTAAATTAGCTGGGTTTTTTTATGGCTGAGATTTGACAGCCGGTTGATAGTTAATTAACCAGGTTGGGCATTTAGTTAGTAGCTACCAATCATTTCAACCACGACAGTTTTAATTACAAACGCCAAAACACCTAAACAAAGCACACCAAATAATACAAAGGTGCCAAACTTTCCTGCTTTGGACTTTTTGGCTAAGTCATACACTATGAAAGCCATAAACAAAATTAAACCTGTTAGTAGCACTTTGAGTGCAAGACTTTCAAGGTCTTCCATTACAACACCTGAACGTTAAAACTAAATGTATGACAGCACTAACTCTGTTGGAGGCCCTGTCTGCTCCTGGCTAGCAAACCATCGGTTGTGAACTCTAGTATACAATAACTAAGTTATGAAAAGGCAAACACATAAACTTGCACGCCATAGTCTGCGTTAAATATGTCAGAAAATTTCCATATAGCCCAATGAAGCTAGGAATGCTGATATCAAAAAAGTACCCGACCTATAGAGTCACCTATTGACAATATTTTGGTTAACTTTGTCACAAAATAGTGTGTTTGTTGTGATGTTTGTCACTTAATCGCGATTAAAAAAGTTGGCACGATGCCTGCTGTTGATACAGTGTCGTGTATGCTGATAGCGCTATCTTGAAGCAGCTTTCATTAAAAGCGAGAGTTTTTGAGGAAATTGCTTACAAGATAGGGCTAATTTTTTTGTTTGGCGTCTATGCGTTTGGCTCGTTAGCGGTAATCCCTAGATGACTTATCTGATCATTTTGGGCAAGCTTCCTCAGTTTTTTGATTTCTGCACTACTAATCGATTTCTTGGTAGACAACTGTTGGTGTAGATCTTCTAGAAAGCTTATCTGTGCTAAGTAAAGGGGGTGAGATTCTACATACTGGCGCAGTTCTATACCACTCAAGTCGGCTACTTCGGTATGCTTGATAAACTTTAAAATAGTCACCAAACTTAGATCGGCAACATGTACAGCATCTTCTATATTAGGTCCTAACGCAAACATTAAGCATGAAATAACAGATACGGCGCTATCTAAAGCGGGTGATGCACCATACATGTCGTATTGATCCAAATCAGGCACAATCTCTTCAGCTTGAGCCAGCCATTTCTCTAAAGCAGCCGTATTTTTTTGCCCAGCAATATGTTCCCAAAGTAAGCTAACGGCTTGTTTAAGTACATTGATATCACCAAATTGAGCCAGCTCTGAAAATAACTGATAGTTAGGCAAACTACGCTCAGCGATAGCTGTAGCAAATGCTAACTGTTGCCAGTTGGTTAGTGGTTTAAGCTGTTTAATCAATTGAGCTTCATTCAAACTGGTTGACCTTTTAATGGATTGGAAATGAGAATATATGGTAGTAGTGCATGTATTACTAGTTTACACATCAACGGGTATTAGTCTCAATGCAGGTAATATTAGAGATGCCTATAATGAGCGTTTTACATCTGATGTCGTATCATTAGCAATAGCCTACAATACACCCTAATGCTCACACAGTCTTTTGATTTTTAGGTACACTTACCCTTTGATTAATAAGACATTATTGGTTAGATAGTACATGGTTTATTTTCTAGGCCGGTTTTTTAAACAACTTAATCATCACTTTCTAAAGTTATCCCTGTCAGGAATAACACTGGCGGTTGTTGTGCACTTGTTTCTTTCTTGGGCGCTATTGTGGGGGCTCGGAGAAGAAGACTTAGTTAAGCCCGAGGTGTATGTTTACTATTATCTGACAACAGCAACCACAATAGGTTATGGTGATTATTCACCGGTGACAACCTGGGGAAGACTATTAGTTGCGTTTTGGGTTATGCCTGGTGCGGTTGCACTATTTGCAGCTTATTTAGGCAAAACAACACATTTGGTTGTAAGTTGGTGGAGAAGAGGTATGCAAGGTAAGGGGAACTACTCCAATTTAGCTGATCACTTTTTGATTTTAGGCTGGCATGGAGATGGTACTACTCGGATGGTTGAGTTAATTACTGCTGATGCTAAGCGTGCTGAGCGAGACATTGTTCTTTGTGTGGATGATGAAATAGAAAATCCTCTTCCTGATGTGGTTTCATTTGTGCAAGGTCGAGCGTTGTCTGATGAAAGCTTGCTGTTACGGGCGGGCGTGAAAAACGCAAGCCGTATTATTATTTATGGTAAAACTGATGACCAAACGCTGTCGACAGCTTTGGCAGTAGATGCGTTAAAGCCGCAAGGCCATATTGTTGCTCACTTTGAAGATGAACGTAAAGGCGAACTACTCAACAGCCATTGCCCGAAAGTAGAGTGTAATACGGATATTGCCATAGAAATGCTGGTGCGTTCTGCGGAAGACCCAGGCTCATCTCGGGTTCAAACACAGCTGCTGTCAGCGTTGGCTGGTCCCACTCAATTTAGTTTAAAGATACCTGATAATTTTGTGGGTACTGATTTTGGCAAGCTCTTCTATTATTTAAAAGAGCATCACAATGCTACTGCTTTTGGTGTAGCAGGAAATGTAGCAGGTACCGATTTAGTCCTTAATCCTAATAAAAATACCCCCATCAAAAGTGGTCAGCTAGTTTACTTTATGGCTCAAGAACGTATTACAAGTAATGAGGTGAAGTGGGATTCACTGGTGGGCTGATTCAGTGTTTTTAAATTTGTAATAGAGGCCAGTTAATGTTTGGAAAATGGTTTAAAGGTAAACAGTCTGAAACATCTGAGCAAAATAAATTACCTAGCCCTCTAAACTTACGGCTTGGAGCCGCAGTAACGTTGGACACTGTGGTAATGACCATGCTGTCTGATAAGTTAAATTTTGAGGTGCCTTCCAGCCAGCAAATTATTGAAGCACAGGGAGCCATCAGTCTTGGGATGGGGTCTTATATTAGCCGTTACTATACATCGGAAGATGGCTTTATTCAGGTGAATACGACAGGTGGTCATGAAGAACAACATATTGATGATGTAAAGTTTTTTGTGTTTGCTAAAACGCTATATCCTGGCACTGATGCAGAATGGAATACTTGGCTGGCAGAAGGCGGGCAAATAGGACAACCAACCTTGAGCTTTCTTGATACCCAGTATCAAAGGGGCTTTAATTCAGAAACACCAGGCGCTATTCGGCCTATAGAATTCACTGAAACTGTACACTCTAGAAGTGGTGAGCCACCTTACCAAGTTGTACATCGAGCGATGTTTTATGAGCGTCCTTTAAGTGGCAGTGAACGTTATGAGGGGTTGCTAGTGTCTGCAGAGCATAATTCTGATGGCGATTGCCTGGTATTTAGTTTGGGGATTGACTTAGACCCTATGTCACTTTCTGTTATTTAAAAAAACTTAACCAGTAACTGGAAAAAATCATGATTACTTACTTAGCCAATATAGGTTCGTTTTTTTTATATTTTATTTCTGCATCTCTCTTAACGATGGCGTATGTTGGCGTATACACAAAAGTAACGCCTCATGATGAATGGGAGTTGATTAAGAAAAATATTACAGCAGCAGCCCTGGCTTTTTCTGGCAGCTTATTGGGGTTTATCATTCCATTAGCCAGCTTAATTATCCATGCAGTCAATCTGATGGACTTATTTTTGTGGGGGATTGTTGCGCTGCTGGTCCAACTGTTAACGTTTAAAGCCATTAGTCACATTATGCCCTGTATTTCTGAGCGTTTGGCAAATAACGAAATGGCTGCTGGTATTTGGTTAGCTGCTGCATCTGTTGGTGCTGGTACTATTACCGCTGCTTGCTTGACCTATTAACTGGGGGATTCAATGAAGCGTTCAAAAACGGTAAAACTGGTTTTGATGGGGTTGGCCCCAATTGCTTTAACAGCCTGTGATGATGAGCCCAACTATGAATATATGACACTTAATGAGTGTATTGATTATGTCAGGGCGGTAGATAAAGACTCAGAGTTTGATCTGGATATTTTAATTGGGCCTGGCTATTCCCGCTCTAAACTGGATAAGTCTTTTTATAAATACCGCGAAAAAAAATATGGCTCTTCTTATGTGAGCTCTAAATCCTCATCTACCAGTAGCAAAAAAACGACCACTTCATCTCGTAGTGGGTTTGGTTCCTCGGCTTCTGCCAGAGGGTCTTGGGGTAGAAGTAGCTGGGGAGGCTAATTCACCATGCAGCGAGTGTCGATTAATCCGCGGGCAGACTGGCAAGCACTTGCTAATCAATTAGGTTTTAAGTTTCATACCTTATATGGGGAGCCGTATTGGGATGAGTCAGCCTATTATCAATTTACTTTACAGCAAATTGAAAGTGATATAGAAAACCCAACTGCTGAATTGCACGGCATGTGCCTAGAACTGGTTGATAAAGTGGTTAGTAATGAGCAGCTGTTGCAACGGCTGCATATTCCGGAGCTGTATTGGGACTATATCCATAATAGCTGGCGGGCAGGGGATAAGCATTTATATGGGCGAATGGATTTAGCCTATGATGGCTCGGGTCCTGCAAAATTTTATGAATATAATGCAGATACTCCCACCTCGCTTTATGAGAGTGCTTTTTGGCAATGGATTTGGCTGGAACAAATTATGGAGCAATCCATGCTACCTACTGGGTGTGACCAGTTTAACTCTATTCAAGAAAGGTTGATCGAGCGTTTAGCGGTATTGGATATACCCCAACCATTGTACTTTGCTTGTTGTAAAGGCACAGAAGAAGATCGGGGCACGGTGCAATACTTTGAAGATTGTGCACTACAGGCAGGATTAGCCACTAAGTTTATTTATGTAGAAGATATTGGTATTAGCCCTGAAGGTGAGTTTACTGACTTAGATGACTACACCATACCTGCCTTGTTTAAGCTTTACCCTTGGGAATGGCTCATGGAAGAGGCGTTTGGCCCTGCTATTCCGGACTCTGGCACTCATTTCTTAGAGCCCCCCTGGAAAGCAGTGTTGTCAAACAAGGGTATTTTACCATTATTATGGGAGATGTTTCCTAATCACCCTAACCTGTTGCCAGCCTATTTTGAGGATGAAATTAATCAAAACAATCAATTTACCAAGGGATTTGTTCGAAAGCCCTTGCTTTCAAGGGAAGGTTCTAATATTACGATACAGGATCACCAGGGAATTCAGCATGTAGTAGAAGGCCCTTACGATGATAGTGGTTATATTATTCAGGCCTATCATCCGCTACCCGCCTTTTCAGGCAATTATACTTTGGTGGGTAGTTGGGTTATTGCAGACGAACCAGCGGGTATTGGAATCAGAGAAGATCGCCAAGTAATTACCAAGGATTCGTCACGGTTTTTACCCCATGTGATTATTGATTAGAGGTGTCTTTAAGCTACACCTTAATCTGGCTCTGTGATGGGGTATTTTGAGGTTCAGAAGTGGTTAATAATTCTTTTAAGTACCAGTTACATCGGTGTACTACCCGTTGAAAACCGTCAACCACATCATCTGTTGATGCAGTCAACGGCAGTTGTAGTACTGCACAGGCCTCTGTTGCATCTGGCGTAATAAAAAAACTAGTGGGATGTTGTTGCTCAGCATCTCGATTAGCAATTAATAAGGCTGCTAATGAAGTTGGTTCATTAGGGACAGGCCCAAGTGAGGCTAGAATTTCCAGCTGTTCGTTATCTATTTCAGATAAACGTATGGTTTGCCCGGACTCTAAGGTTAAAACAATTTCTAGCTCATCGTCATCCAAAGGAGGGGAATATTCGCCACCTATTGCAGCGAATAATCCCTCCATTTTTTCATCAAATAGTTCACTGGTAAACATAATAAATCTTAAGGTTTAGCTGGCAGGGCTTATGCGCTGACTGCACCAGAAAGCCCTCTGACCTCAGCTCGATTAAATTCAGCAATATTGTTAGCATTTGAGGCTACAGCAATACGACCACCCTCGAATATTTTATAACCCGGTACTCCTGTATTCGCTTTTTGAATTTCATGGTTGCCAGATTCTAGTAATACTTTATCGTGAAGTGCTTGCCGCTCATCAGTCATTGCGCTAGAAAAGTCTGCTACATGACCACTATTTAATTCTTGCTCAATTAATGATTGCTTGACTTCGGCATCGAGTAATCCCGTGCGATCTTTACCGCTCATGCAGTTCCAGGCCGGTACAACCCCCATTTCATTACTTAATAGAACAACTAACTCTGGCAAAGCATAAGCTCTATTACCATCTAAACGGTGTTGATTAGTTAACATCAGCGCTGCAATATTATCCAGATAAATTTGGATACGTTGGTTTTTTAGCTCATCATTAGACGTGTTTTTATAATTAATGGCCCAGCTTATCAACCGGTCCAATGGCTCTCGGTTATTCTGGTCGGCCATTTTCCAGCCAGTGATATCAGAGTTAGGGTGTTGGTCAGCAAATTTAACCAGGTTAGGAAACTTACTAGCCAATTTAGCGCCGCCATTGACACCAAAATTAAATGCTAAAACGTCCAGCTGTACTTTAACCGTTTTATTTTCACCTTTAATATTAACCGTAAACTCTTTCGGACCATCACTTGCCCGTTGCCAAGCAGCTAATTGCTCTTGAATAAATTGTCTTTCTTTATAGCCCTTACCTTTATAATACTGAGAAGGGGTAAGGAGTGATGTAGAGGTGAGCTTTAAGTTGAAAGGCTCATTAGAGTTGCCAGATTGTAAATGGTTAATCAGCTGGTTTTTATTTAGTTCAAGTGCAGCGGTAATGACTTCTTGGGTACGCTTGTCAGCACCGGCTTGGCGGGCATCTGGCCCTTTCACGCCAAAAGGGGTATTAACCCCGTGGCGAACACCTTTAAAAATGGTGTTTCCAGTTGAGTCCTTAAATTCTGATACCCATAAATTAACAGCATGCTTATCTTCGCTGGTAGCCATGGAGCTGATACCTGATACCTTTGAGTGCTGATAAGCCATTTGTAGAGAGGGTAACTCTGCTGCTGGTGTCATTTCGCTGGTGTATTGTTTACCCTGCCATTCAATGGTTTTTGAAATAGGCTGCCAATTCACTTTATGGGTATTTAATTGGTGAGCAATCGCTGCTTTATAAGTCTGTTTAGCTTCTTTTAATAAGGCTTTTTTATCTGACTTGCTTAGTGGCTGAGAAGACGTTGCCTCAAATGCTTGCATAAGTTGTTTGGCAAACTGATTACTAGTAGTTTTGGTTGTCTTCATTGCCTCTTTCATAAATGCGGCTTTATTTTTTGAGACATCGAATTTTGTTTCAGAAAACCGCTCAGAAAAATCACTCAATAATTTGTCTAACTTAGGTGTTACTGCATTATAAACTTGCCATTTTTGCTTTTCTGGTAGTTCATTGACCTTCGCTATTAAGGCTTTTTTTGCCGCTTCTTGATGGGTTTTTAGCAGGTTATTCATACCTTCCAGCTTGGAATGTGCCTTGCTTTTTTCGTCTGTTTTAAGTTGGCTGTCGGCTGTCTTAAATTGATCGGTGGCTGTGGTCATACCAATCAGTTTAACTGGTTGCTGAGAGGCTGTATAAAGAGGTTGTTGCTGGGCTGAAACCTCATAAGACTTTGCTTTTTTACTGAAATGGACTTGAAAAAAATGACCAATATTTGAGAAAAAGCTGTGAATTGTTGAACGGTTTTTTTTATCACTAGCAATTTCAAGATCTCTTGCATTATTGATTGTGTTAAGACTCAGGGATGGCTGAGGGCTGCTAGTAATGGACATAAAAACGACTCCTAAAGGTCTTATCCTTAACCGTAAGCTATCAAGTAGTACAAGCAAGTAGTACAAACGATAGCGATTAGTTGCTACAGATATAGCTACTTTATAACGTTAAAGGAGGTCGTAATCTTGTAGATTTGGGTTGAATCTTTTAAAGTTTAATCAGAATCATGCATGAGAGCATAATGAGTTGTATATAAAACCACCGGCGATGCCGGTGGGTAGTGATTATTTTTCTCCCAAAAAGCCGCCTGTTTGATGAGCCCATAGCTGTGCATAAATACCACCAGCTGATACCAGCTCTTGGTGAGTGCCTTGCTCAACAATTTTTCCTTGATCCATTACAACTAAGCGGTCCATTGCTGCAATAGTTGAAAGACGGTGAGCAATGGCAATCACGGTTTTGCCTTGCATAAGCTTATATAAGTTATCTTGAATAGCGGCTTCCACTTCAGAGTCAAGAGCGGAGGTTGCTTCGTCTAATACTAAAATGGGAGCATCTTTTAACAGCATTCTGGCAATCGCAATCCGCTGTCGCTGGCCGCCAGATAATTTGACTCCGCGTTCACCTACTTGTGCTTCAAACCCTTTATTACCTTTGGGATCGGTTAGCTCATGAATAAAATCATAGGCTTCTGCTTTTTTACAGGCGGCGATTAATTCCTCTTCCGAAGCATCTGGTTTACCATAGAGAATATTTTCCCTGACAGAGCGGTGTAATAGCATGGTATCTTGGGTAACCATGCCGATGCAGGCCCGTAATGATTCTTGCTGAACAGTTGCGATATTCTTCCCGTCAATTTGAATAATACCCTGTTCAACATCATAAAACCGAAGCAGTAAATTAACCAATGTTGATTTACCTGCACCGGAGCGGCCAACTAGGCCAACTTTTTCACCTGGCTTGATACTTAAGTTCAGGTTATCGATTACGCCTGATTGCTTACCATAATGAAAACTGACATTAGAAAATTTAATGGCGCCGTCATTGATTTGGAGTGGAGAAGCTTGCTCATGATCAAGTACATCTCTTGGCTGGCTTAGAGTACCCATACCATCTACAACAGTACCAATATTCTCAAATAAAGCACTAATTTCCCACATTATCCAATGGCTCATTCCATTTAAACGAAGTGCTAGCGTAATCGCAACGGCGATAGCGCCTATTGTGACCTCATTTAATGACCACAAATAAAGGGACAATGCGCCAACAGCAAAAACCAGGGTATAATTAATCCACTCCAAGCATATATTAAAGCCCGTCACTAGTCGCATTTGCTTGTGCACAGTGGTTAAGAATAAGTCCATGCTATCTTGTGCATAGTCAGCTTCTCGTTTGGTGTGAGCAAATAATTTTACTGTTTGAATATTGGTATAGCTATCGACTATACGGCCAGTCATTACAGAGCGAGCATCCGCTTGTTGGGTTGATACTTTTCTCAACCTAGGAATAAAAAACCATTGAATACCAATATAAGCAGCTAACCAAACTAGTAGGGGAATCATTAGGCGCTTATCGGCTTGGCCAACCAGTACTATCATGGTTATAAAGTAAATGGTGATGTATACCATCACATCCACAAGCTTCATCACTGTTTCGCGAATGGATAAAGCTGTTTGCATGACTTTAGTTGCAATGCGACCTGCAAAATCATTTTGGTAAAAGGACAGGCTTTGTTTTAGCAGATAGCGGTGAGCCATCCAGCGGATAGCCATGGGATAGTTGCCTAGCAGAGTTTGATGCACCAGTAATGAGTGAATCAATATAACTCCAGGAATGCCAATTAAAAGGGCAACACTCAGGGCAATTAACCAGCCTTTTTCCTTTTCAAAGAAAGTGGCTGGATCACTTTGCTCCAGCCAGTCGATTAATACCCCCATCATGCCAAATAGAGAGGCTTCAGCAACTGCGGCGATTGCAGTAAATAGTGATACTAACAATATGGGCCGCCACATACCTTGAGTATAATGTAAACAAAACATAAGCAGGGTATTAGGGGGCTGCTCAGGTTCGCGCTTAGGAAACGCCTTTAACACTTGTTCAAAATAGGCAAACATTATTTTTCCTTTAAGAATTAAGGACCGATGATATTTTCGTTATATTTTGCAATAAAGTCCATTACGGAAATAGTCATAACTAGTAAGACAATTAATCATTCTGCTTAGGAATACTAAAAAATTAGCGAAAAGTATTATGGACATCTCTAATAATTGTTTACTACTTCTAGCCTTTTGATAAATTTGTAATCAAGACATTGTTTTGAAAACAGGCTGGTGACCTGTTGAAAAGCAATAACCCTTCTATCTGTTTAATGGAAAGAGTGGGTGGTTCCTAACGATGCATTAAAGAGAATCTTAAAACCACGGTTGCTGGTAAACTTGACAATACTTAAGACTATTAACACTCTGTGATGAAGTTTATTGCTGGCCAGTGCACGAGCAGACGTAAAGAGTCTTCTTATTGGTTAAAAATATTTTAAAGCTGAAGCTGATATTGTTAGTGATGTTATTTGCAAGCTATCTTTATTTGACACTAACGCTATTGAGTAAATTTGTTGTTCGCCTTCGAAGTGTTATCTTCACCTAGGGATGATAAAAGCTGTTCGTTTTAACTATATAGTAATAGCTGAGCTAGTTGTTTGAATCGCCATTGTGATGAGAATATGAGGTCGTTTAGTTGTAAGTATATTTTTATTGATTTTATTCCCATTTTTGTATTGAGTACTTGCTTTTATAGGCAAAACCTTAAGCGACTTGAGAGGTGGAGAAGCTGGTGATTTCTGATAGCTGTACTACCCTGTAAAGCAGCAATCTGTGGTTTTTTGTTGGGTATAAGGATCTTTTTGTTATTAAACAGATATTTAAAAGACGATAATAGCCTAAGAGGTGGAGAGATAGACAAAAATGGTGAATAAGTAATGCAAGAACAGCAAGCGACTAACAATGAAGAGGCTCAATGGCTGACATTTTCATTAGAAGGTGAAATCTATGCTGTTGAAGTGCTGCGTACTCTAGAGATTCTCAATTTTATGGAATTGGCTCCTGTTCCTGGAGCGCCAGATTACGTACTGGGTATGATCAGCTTGCGTGGAGAAGTGATTAATATTAATAGTCTCAGATTATTATTGGGTCTTCCTGGTAGTAATGTTTCTAATCAGTCTCGTATAATACTGCTTGATATCAGTGGACAGATACAAGGTATCTTGGTTGATAGTGTATCCGAAATAATTAGTATTAAAAATGCTGAAATAGATAGCTCGAATGAACATGGTACTAATTGTCCATTTGTTATCGGTACAGCACATTATGAAGAGGATATAATAATTTTGATTTCAGTAGAAAAGCTCTTAGCAGTTGATAGCCCTTGACCGTTAGTAAGTGACAAGACCGTTGCCAAGAAACAATTTATCTGCCCTTACCTCAATTACCTATTATTTATAATATTCACTGGACCATCCTCGTCATTCGGTAGTTTCCAGCTAGCGATGGTAAGCCAATGGATGTTGTTATTGCTAGCCTTACAGTAGAAGGCTAGCCCTAAATAACCCATTTTTATCGGTTATTTTATACGTTTGTTATTGAAGTATGTATTTAAATGTATGTGCAGCAGCAACAGCGCCAAAACCTCTACCGGGATTAAATATTAAAGTATAGGTTCGATAGTTTTTTAACATACCAGCAGGAAAGTTAATCGAAAAAACCCCAGAGGAGTCAATCAAGGGGCTGGTCATTTCCAAGATAGGTTGGGTGTTTTGCTCTGGTGAATCGCCAATATTATTTCCATCAAACACTTGTAGCCAGGCTAAATTATCACTTGCAACAACATTAGGTGGGCTGTTGTAAACAGCAGTAATGCCTGTAAGTGCTTTTCTTGTAACAGCTATTGTGCTGCCGCCAGATTGAGCTGGTTGACCAAATACCATTGCTCTTGTGGCAGCGACACTCCTTTCGTCTTTACCTGCTGTAATCGCGATTGTGTAAATACCTTGTTGGAAGTTTATTCTATCAGAATGCAAAACATAGTGGCCTTTATTAGAAGATAAGGGGGCTTTAAATAAAGGTTTCATTGAAAAGTCTACTTCTGTTGTATCTTTCCAAACCATTACCCAGCCAGTCTCTAAATCATTTGGTGTTATGAAATTAAAAGAAACAGTTGTTGCATCTAAGATGTTGAAATTAGAAATTGCAGAGAAATGGGATTTTGCAAATAAACCTGCAGAGCAGCTATCAGAGTTATAAATACCTTCAACATGGCTAGCATTTACTATATCAGCACATGATGTGTTTGGTGTTTCGGCATTTGTATAAGCATTAAAAAATAATGAGGATAAAACAGCTAACCCCAATGTTTTTTTTATTTTCATTATATAAGCCCTTTGATATTTGAAATGGTTTAACAGATTTGATTGACGCCATGAAGAATAATATCAATATAGCATTTAGCAATTTAATATTTCACTATAGTTATATGACATGCAATGTTTATTGTTGCGGAACTATTTTTGATTGGTTAGCCAGTTCATTGAATTATGGGTAAATATGAATGTACGGAAAGTTCGTGATAAGTAAGTTAATAAATATTAATGAGGTATCTGTTTTTATAAAAAAGCCACTGAGTAATGCAGTGGCTTAAATTGAAGTGTGTAGTTAATATTTTTTTAAGTAATTAAATACAATTAGTGGTTTATATATAGTGTTGCTATTTTATTTTTTGTTTTGTGCATAGGGCCTAGTATGGCAGTCTTTCAATATGAGTAATACCTGCATTCCCATCTAAAGGCTGGTATATACTAACCATAGCAGGGTAAGTAGCTGCGCCAGGATAAACTGGAGTAGCATTACAGAAAAAAGCATAGTTTTTACCAGAAACGACCTGAGAGGCTACAGCAACAGGTTCATACTTTACTCCTTGAAAGTGCTCAAATGCTTCGCTAAAAGCTACCTTTGCTTGTTGATCAATGTTACAGGTAAATGGTCCATATGCTCCAAGAGCTAAGTTAGGGTTAGACATTACTTTCTCCTTAAAGAATATTTCCAAGTAAATTAAAGTTAAAAGGGTGAGTTATTTACTTACTTATTAATACACCCACTATCCATTTGGTCATAATGTCGTTAGTCGTTGTTATTCAACAACTCGATAAGTATAGACAATAGATGTAGAATAACCAGAAACTAAAAAACACTTGATTTGACTATAATTAACTCTTTCGGCTTTCGAATAAAGTGTTAATATGTAAAGACAAGTTAGATTTTTATCTTCTTGATTTATTTTGTTTTTAGTAGTGAAAATACAATTATTTATTGCAAATGAAAATTCTCCAATACATTGGTTCAGTTGTTTTTCTGCTACTAGGCGTAAGCCAGTTTTTACCAATTTATCTCAAGGGCATCTCTAATAATTATTAGAGATGCCCTTATGCCTGGGTTTATTTGAGGGGCGGCTAGCAATGACACAGCTCATTTCATAGGAAAGCTTACAGGCCATATCATTGCCACACCCCTGTTTTTGTGGTTATCAGTCAAACTGTTTAAAACAGCTAACAAAAAATGAACAGAAGGGCCTTTGTGTTTGAGTTTTTGGTCTTGATTACTAGAAAACGCTAGGAGGCTCAGCACTCCCAGCATACCTTACCCTGTTTATGGCTCAGCGTAAGGCAGCACTAATTTAACAAAAAGTTGTCAGACGAACAACTTAAGTACATCTTCTGTTGGCTTGATTACGTTGTCTGTTGAAGCTATTGCAAGTAGGTTTGTTTGGCTGCTTCTGGCTGTTCATGGGGGTTGTCAATTTGCATCTGTTGTATCTTATAGCCCAGCAGCTGAACCGCACCTTTATAACGCTCAGCGCCATTCAGGCTGAACTCAAATTGATAACTGCGAGCGAATACAACTTGTCCTTGGCTATTACGCTTCAGCTTTAGCCAGTTGAGGGCAACGGTATCATCCAGTAGTTGCAACTGCATGGACTTGCAAGTTCGGGCGACAGCTTGCTTTGCTAGCTCTTTTGCTTTGACTGCATCCCACCAAAGTAAAGCGGCGGCAATACATATGATAATAAGTAACCAATCAAACATATTTCATATTTCTTTGTTTCGATAAACTTATGGCTGTAGGTTACCTGATTAAGGGTAACGACACATGGTATATTTCATAAGTATGATCTTTTTAGATTTTATCAAGAGGCGCTAGTGGGGGTAGACGCCACTAAGCTATTTTTTTTTAGCTTTTTTGCTGAGGTTGGTAACGACTTCTTCAGGTAAGTCATCTATGTTAAATGGCGGTTGAATGACTGGATAACTGGGTTTCATAGCGGTAAGAGTATGGTTCAGAATTTTGGCAATGAGCAGGTCACGAAACCAGGTATAGTCGCTAGGTATAATATACCAAGGGTGTAGTGGACTATGGGTTAGCTGGATAATTTGCTCATAGCTTTTTATAGTTTGGCTCCAGTGTTTTTGAATGTGTAAATCTGTTGGTGTTAATTTCCAGTGTTCTTCTGGATTAGAAAGGCGTTGTAAAAGACGGTGGCGATGTTCTTGGCGACTTATATGTAAATAAAACTTGATGACCTGAGTCCCTGTATCTCTTAGCAGTAATTCAAAACTATTAATGTGTGTTGCATGGTTGTGTAAGCCTTTAGGCTCAATACCCTCATTGACCATATTGCGAAGTATCCACTCATAGTAACTGTGGCTAAATATTCCAATCATGCCTTTACTGGGCACATAATGATGAAAACGCCGTAAAAAGTCATGACGCTGATCATCAATGCCGGGTGGGTCGAAGGTATGCGCTGAAATACCGTGAGGGCTAAGCCCCGTAAATACTTGCTGTAAATTGGATAATTTAGCAATGCTATCCATTGCTTGAAAAATAATAAGCAATCCCTGTTTTTGTTCTGCAAACAATTTCGTTTGCCATTCATTCAAGAGAAGGCCTAGTGTTTGGGCTTCTTTTTTGGCGTTGGTTTTATCCAGATTAAAGGTATAACTTGGGTTATATGCCTCTAGGTTAAGTTCTCCTTGTGATGGTGGTAAAAAGTAGGCAAGATCCACCATAAGCCCGTCCTCACTGTTATAGTTATATCATTTTTAGTATAAGTCTAGTTGTGACTAGTTTTTTAGTTCTTTTAGTGCTGGCTATCTACGGCCACTGTTAGATGTAACCATAGGGCACTCACCTTAATTAGTTTCAGCAATATTTCGTCGCTTAATTCGATAGTGTTCATAATCAGGTACACTATGGGTGTAGTTTTCCCCCATGAGTGGTGACTGAATCAGGAAGTCTGCTGTGGCCTGATTACAAGCAACGGGAACGTTCCATACTGCTGCAATCCGAAGCAGGGCTTTTACATCCGGGTCATGAGGCAGTGGCTCAAAGGGATCCCAGAAGAAAATGAGCATATCTATGCTACCTTCGGTAATTAGTGCTCCTACTTGCTGATCGCCCCCCAGAGGGCCACTAATTAACTTTTCAATGGTTAAATCTAAGTTATGTTCCAGTAGTGCACCCGTGGTGCCTGTTGCATATAAGTGGTGCTGTTCAAGAATAGGGGCATGTTCACTTACCCATGCAAGCATTTCTTTCTTTTTATTGTCATGAGCCACCAGTGCAATATGTTTGGGGTGATTCATGTGGCGTTGTGTATACTTCATTTTTGTGTAACCAGGCTTTGACAATTTTTATCATAGTTCATAAGGGACGTGCATGAAATAACTCGCTAGATTTTTGTTCCAAGGTGCCCGTTTGGTAAGGCGCAAAAAAGAAGGCATAGTTAGGCCTACGTCGAGTTTTTGCCCTAACCATCAATAAACTAATAGCGCCAAGCGGGATAGGTTGGAGCCAAAACCGTAAGTTATTTCATGCACGTTCCTAAGTGTTTACAGTGACAGTGCATGACGACTTTGCCACTTTAGGGTAAGAGATGGCCAAAAGTAACTTACCCACAATCCAAACATAAAACTACGAACAACTTGTAACAAATAGTAGCTGACAGTGTCGAAAGAAGTGGTGGTTTTTATGGCTACCCCTAAGCCATACCAAATAAGCAGACCACTGATTACCCCTCCAAGACAGCGGAAAAGCCTTCCTTGCGATTGAGTTAACTGCTGCCAGCCTTGTTGTTGATAGTAAAGAATAGCGCCAACCCATAAACCCGCCAGCATAGCTGTGTCACGGCATATCGACTTTAAATTAACTGGCACAAATGGCTTGTTGGTTTGGCTTGCAATATATGCGTTGGTTATCCAGTGTTCGGGAATAATAAAAGACTGAGTTGATAAATAACTGAAGATACCTATTAACAATACAACACCGCAAATGCAGAGTACCAGTGCAATCTGAGCGGCAGGCTTAAGTTGGCTAAACCAGGGTGTTAGTTTGCGCTCACAATAACTGAATATGATCAAACAACTTAAGGCAACACCCCAACCAGAAACTACCTGGCTGGGAAAATGAGCACCAAGAAAAACTCTGGAAAGTCCAATCACAAAAACAATGATTGCACAAAGCAACCAAAACCAGGGGGTATTAATAGTGAGAGCCCAGCGGCCCCAAAAGCTTAAACTACTGTTAGCATGCCCAGAGGGCATACCAAATGCGTGATCAGGAATGCTTTTATATAACTCAGGTGCTAGCCAGTAAGGGCGTGGTGCATGAATAATAAGCTTGAAAATACCATTAAGGGCACTGGCTAATAACAAATAACCACTTAAACTGACACCTAAACGAGGGTTCCAGCCCCAATACAGCAAACCAATAATTACCAGATACAGCTCACCATAGCCCAGCCAGGAAAACAGCTGAAAAACAACGTGCAAACTACTGAAATGGGCTTGAGCCCAGTTGATAATTGCTACATCCAACAGTCATTTCCTTAATTTTCTTGTTTAGTGAGATTATACATATGGGTATCTCTAAAAATAAACTGTTAGCTACTTCCCTAAAATTCAAATTGTCTGGAAGGATTAGCCTCTGAGAAGTGTCTATTATAAGAACTAGAATTTAATAAGGAGTGAGCGCAATGAAAGCAAAACAGCTGTTATTCACCACATTTGCGATGGCTTTGTCTGTCAATATCTGGGCAAGTGGTCTTGAGCAGGTTTCATCCAGTCACAGTGTAGACCAAACAACTGAAAATTTAGTCAAAGAGCTCAACAAACTTAAAGATAAGGGAGTAAGGGTTTTCACTGTTATTGATCACATGGCTAATGCTAAAAATGTAGGTTTAAAGCTGCCACCAACCAAGCTGGTTATCTTTGGTAATCCAAATGTAGGCACCAAGCTAATGCAGTGTGCCCATACGACAGCTATTGATTTACCACAAAAATATCTGGTGTATCAAAATAAAGCAGGTAAAACGGTTATTACTTACAATAATCCAAGCTACCTAGCTGAACGACATCAAATGAAAGGGTGTGAAGCCGTTATTGGTAAAATCCAGGGTTTATTAGCTGGAGTAGCAAATAAAGCAGCAGCTAAATAATATATTTTTAAAGCTATATTGTGAGGCAGTAGCCTATGGTTATAGGCTACTGCCTCAGCTAACATTGTTTTATGAGTTAAGCCTGTTTATAAATTAAAGTGCTGGCGTAAGCTTTGTTGTAAATGCTCACTACTTCCATTTGATATTACAGCCCATACTGGGTATTTGTTCCTCTGCAATGGGTTGGCCTGCTACCAAATTAGTAAGCGCTTGTCGTAAGTCTTTACCTGTGACAGGTTTGTTATTACCTGGTTTTGAGTCATCAAATTGCCCACGATAAACACACGTCAACTGACTATCAAATAAGAAGAAATCTGGTGTGCAAGCAGCATCATAGGCTTTTGCTACTGCTTGGGTTTCATCATAAAGGTAAGGGAATTTAAATCCTTGCTTTGTTGCCATGAGCTTCATTTTGTCTGGGTGGTCATCAGGGTGGCTGACCACATCATTAGCACTGATTGCTACACAGCCAATACCCTGTTCATTATATTCATTCAACAGTTGAGTATATTGATCAATAATATGAATAACGAAAGGGCAGTGGTTGCAAATAAAAGTCACCAATAAACCGTTAGAACTTTTTAGTTCAGCGAGTGAACAATCTTTACCAGACACGGTGTCAGGTAAAGTAAAGTCGGGTGCCATTGTGCCTAATGGCATCATGGTTGATGGAGTGAGAGCCATTTAGCCTCCTTGAGTTTTTACGACTAGCGTCCATTGAGAGTATGTTTTATAAGTTGTTGGAAGTATAAATTAGTTACTTCTTGTTGCCTAATTTTATAAGTAAACTTGCCTTTCATTTCATCCATAATCAATAGGTATCAATTATGTCTACTGTGACGTTTCAAGGTAATCCCATTAGTATTTCTGGTAAGTTTCCTGGGGTTGGTGAAAAAGCAGCCACTTTTGTTTTATGCGGAGCAGACTTGTCGGATATTAAATTAGAAGACTTTGCAGGAAAAAAAGTTGTGCTTAATATTTTTCCAAGTATTGATACCCCTGTATGTGCTGCCAGTGTTAGAACCTTCAATCAAAAGGCGGCTGCCAAAGAAAACACGGTCGTTGTTTGTATTTCTGCTGACTTACCATTTGCCGCAGGACGTTTCTGTGAAATAGAAGGCATTGAGGGGGTAACATCTGCATCGTTTTTCCGCGCTCCAGAATTTACTGAGTCTTACGGTGTGAATATTAACGAAGGTCCTTTACGAGGTTTAGCTGCACGGGCTGTGGTTTGTTTAAATGAACAAAGCCAAGTGGTTCATAGTGAGCTGGTTAAGGAAATTACCGAAGAGCCAAACTATCAAGCAGCACTTGATTCTTTATAAAGCGAACTTGATTTTTAGTTAAACAATTAACTAAAAAAGCAACCGTAATCAAGACAGTTGTGTGTCTTGATTACGGTTGTGTTAATAAATGTTCGCGAAGAGTGTACCAATTGTGAATTATGTTTATGTTTAAAGATAAAGCGATATATACTCACAGCGAAGGATATTTTAGGCGAGGCCACCGAGTGATGAAGCCCCAGGAGTTTAGTAAACTAAATGACTGGGGTGAAGAATGATGGTAACAAAGCCTAAAAATCATTCGCGAAGAGTATAGGTTACATTGCTTGTCTTGGGCTTAACGTAAAATCAACATTACTCACCGTATCACTTTCACTATGATTTTTTACTTCAATAATTTCCATAGTGAGTTTACTAGGAGCAATGCTACGTTTACTGCGACGTTGAGAAGTTATTCCATGTTGACGTTCATAATCTGCAATTTCTTCATCCGTTAAAGGGATATCTGGTCCTGCATCAATATTATATTGGGTACCATCTACCGTCATAAACTTTCCATTTAATTGGGCTCCGAAGCGTCTTTTACTAATTTTACCCAAGACTTGCTCTACAGAGCTTTTGCCGTATTCATTAATCATCCATGGCCAATCCCAGCGGCTGTAACCTTTAATATCATGGTGTAGGTATTGATCAATAATATCTTCTGATCCATTTAAATTATTACGGTTACCAAAAGTGTAATCAAAGAAAGGTCTGTCTTTCGGGTGATCATTTCTTGCGTTACCGCTCCAGCGTAAAAAGTTGGAATAAGTAACATTGTAATTCATATACATTTTAGATTGATAAGGGATATCTGACTTTTGTTCAAATAACGTTAGGTAAATAGTTCGTTTGGATTTTGGTGGTATGGTTGCGCGGTATTGGGCTACTTGGCTGGTAACCTGCTCATTGCCATTAGTTTCGTTCCAACCCTGGGTTGCACTAAACTCAGCGGTAATTTTAATGCCTGCCCCTAAAATTGGAAGACCCGCCTTAAATGTTTTTTCAACACCAATCTTTTCGGTAAATGAAAAATTATCCTGTTTAGACCAGCTAACTTTTTGATCGTATTTCAGGTCGGCAATGGCCATGTCTTCTGTACTGGCAAAATTGCGAACGACTGCAACATAAGTCCTTAATGGCTTTCTATCATAAACTTGTGGCTCTCCTAAGGTTAAGGAGTCTGGGTTGGTAAAGAATTTAATATTGTCAATATTCATTTTTAATCTTTTATCTGCCCAGTATTCATCAGCATGGGGATCATTACTATTATAACGAGCACTGATTGTATAACTATTAGCGCTGTTGTATTGCACTGCTAAATCTTCACCCACATACTGTGAGGCTGTACCCCCTGTCCAACCATAACCAAGGTAGTGGGCTAAAAATGCTAGAGGTTGATGAAATGCCTGATCAGAAACTATATTCCATTTTAAGCTTGTAGCATCATGATTTGCGTATAGCTTATCTTGAAAAGAGGGGATGGTATCTTTTACTGTCGCATGGGAAGTGGTTGTATGGGAAATAGTTGCAGAAAATAATAGCAAACTAATGGTGGTGCTTAGAGTAGGCAGTTGCAGTTTGAGTGGCGTAAGCATAATTGATCTCCATTACTTAAATTAGGAGTATTTAATAGTTGTTTTTTTAGTATTAGAGGTGCCCTTTAATTAATCGCAATACCTGATAACACTCATTGGCTTTTTTGCTTTGCATAAAACTAATAAAGCATATGCTTTTTTAAGTGTTCTTAAATGCAGAGCTATCAAATACAGTATTATCAAATGAAGCAGTGCCAAAATAACCTTCCGTTGTTAAAGTTAAATGACAATTGTGTTAATAGTGTTAGTCTTAAGTGGTTTAATATTAAGTGTTTAATATTTTGTTTTTGTTGTGTTTGTTTCTCCTGTGTATTTATTTAAAGTGGTGCGCAACTGTGATTTGGAGGTCGTATTTATTTTGATTTTTTGTGGCTTGGTTTTTGTCGGCCTTGATTTTGTTTTATATTTGTTTTTGGGGTGGCCTGCTCCTGATTATTTAATAATTATTATTTTAATGTTCTCGTATATGTTTTAGGAAACTGACTTATATTGTGAGCTGTTGTTTTTACGTTACTAAAGATTTGTCGTGTAAGTCAAAGGTGATTTTGTGGATTTGATGGGAGAATGAAAAGCAAAAGATAAAGCGCCTTGTTGTTTTTTGTATTTAAATGGGGCTCATCTCACCTCGTAGCACATATACAAAATTAGGTAACGTTTCTTCTCCACTGGCCTTCTGGTTACTTTGTTATCAGCTCATGACGGTAGGAGCGGCTTACGAGAGGGGCTCATATAAAAGTAATTTGATGTGCGTCACTATTTTGTAGGGAGTTCATCATGCTTTTGCTTTAATTAACCGTTTGATCAAGTAAAATGTGAATTGCTGCATAATAATATTTATACATGTGTTTATTATTTGTACGCCTGTTTGAGTAGCGAAGTGATATGTCATGGAAGCGGCAGGCAGTAATTCAGGAAAGGTTGATGTTATGACGATTATGACTACTGTTACAAATGATGAAGTTATTATTCATTTAGGTAAAACGTTCAAAAGTAGCGATGTTGCTGCTTTCGTAGAGGCATACTGTAAGCAAAGTTCATCCAAGCAATTGATTATTAATTTAGAAAAAACTGAATATATCAGTAGTTGTGCGCTAGGTTTGTTCATCAACTTAAAGAATCACTTTGGTAGAGGACCTCTACGGTTTATCAATGGGAGTGATTTTGTTAAAAAACTGTTTAGTCCAACCGGTTTGGATGAGCGATATTTTATTGAGTACGCAGCTAGTGCTTAATAGGAGCACTACCTCGTCACCATTTTACTAATTTGCTGCGCTTTATCTTCATCAGAGGCATCTGAACTTGGTGGTATAGTGATGCCTTTTTGTACGGCAGGACGTTCACTGATTAGCGTTATCCACTGTTGTAAATGGTTAAGCCCAGTAATATCGATACCACTCCATTCGTAAGATCTTACCCAAGGCCAAGTAGCAATATCGGCAATGGTGTATTCAGCACCTGCCAGATATTGATTGGCCGCCAATTGCTTGTCTATTACTTCAAATAAACGACGAACTTCATGTTGATATCGGTTGATAGCTGCAGGAATTTTTTCAGGAAAGTAGCGATAAAATACATTGGCTTGCCCCATCATTGGCCCAACCCCACCCATTTGAAACATCAGCCACTGAATGGCTTGTGAGCGCTTATAGGGATCTTGAGGTAATAATTGTCCCGTTTTTTCAGCTAAATAAAGGAGTATGGCACCAGACTCGAAGACAACAAAGTCTTTGTTATCATGATCAATAATGGCAGGAATCCTCCCGTTGGGATTAATGGCCAAATAACCTGCTTGCTTTTGCTCACCTGCAGATAAATCCAGGTGATGAACTTGATAGTCTAAGGCTAGCTCTTCCAATGCAATGGAAATTTTATAGCCATTTGGTGTTGCCGCAGTATATAGCTCAATCATGACTGGTCTCCTAACACTTTCTGGATAGCTGGGCGAGTATTAACACGGGTATACCATGATTGTAGATTGGGTAATGTTGCATCAAGGTGAATATCCAGATGAGTCATAAACCTAACTAGAACATAAGCGGTGATATCAGCAACTGAGTATTTGTCACCTGCTATGTATGAGTGTTGCTCCAGCTGTTGATCAAGGGTTGGCAAGAAATTAATTAAACGGTCTCGTGACTCTTGCCCCCAGGATTCAATACAGTTTTCACGATCACGATAAACCCCGGTAATATTTCTAAATGCCTGGAAACTAACAAATAGCCCTTGTAGTTCTACTATACGTTGCCACATTTCTATTTGAGCACGTTCTAAAGCTGTATCACCAAACAGGGAGGGTGTTGATGGATATAGTTCTGCAAAATAACGGCAAATGGCCATGCTTTCACAAATGGTAGTTCCATCATCAAGTTCTAATACAGGAACCTTGCCATTGATGCTTTTAGCTTGGAATGAATCAGCTAAGTTTTCACCTGCCCGAATATCTACCTTCACCCGTTCTATGTGAATGCCCGTTTCCGCAAGAAATAAGCTGACTCTAAGGGCGCTTGGGGCCATAGGTTGCTCATATATTTTCATTGTGTAGCTCTTTTCAGAACGATCAGTTAGAATTGAATTTAGCCCATATATAAATGACCAGTCAAGAGATAGTTTACGTGAAATGGAAGCATGCTTTATTATGTGGAGTTATCGCCTACTCATTGAAATGATAGGCCAGGTAATGAGATGTAGGTGCATGAGATGAGAGTGATCGCACATGGCAAGAGCTTGTAACTTTGACCGTAACGAAAAGCTTGTTGAGGCGATGCAGCTGTTTTGGCAAAAAGGCTATGCAGCAACTTCTATCGCTGACTTAGTTGAGCACTTAGGTATTAATCGTTTCAGTTTATATAATACCTTTGGTGATAAACAGCGTTTGTATCATGAGGCATTGACTTACTATTTAGAGAAAGAGTCTTTACCTAAACTTGCTTCTTTGCTTGCTGATCATGCAGGCTTTGAAGATGTTATCAACTTTATTGAAAAATTTGCCAAGATTCAGCAAGACCAGGAATATGGTTGCTTTATGCAAAATGCGCTATTAGAAAAGTGCTTATCAGATGAAGTTGTATTTCAAGAGGGTAGCCGACTTTTTGAGCAAATAGTAAAAACACTCCATACAGTGATCAGTCGTTCGAAACAAACGGGACAGATTTCTGCTGAAGTAGACCCAGCCAGGCTCAGTCAATTTTTATTGATGCAAATGCAAGGCATTCGTGTGTTAGGTAAAGCAAAACAATATGCAATGATAGATAATGCCATGGCGATGCTAAAAGGATATTTAAACTCATTAAAAGTTGAAGTTTAGTTTATTGTATACTTAAAGCCACTTTTGGTTATGCGTTGAGTGGTTTTTAACATAGCTATCCTATATCAAAATACCTTTTGTTGAATCAACTTTGTTTGTCTGTAGCTAGCTTCTGCCTGTTAAATGTAGTCTATTTAAAAAGCAGCTTAATCGTTAGTGAAAAAAAAGGAGGACATAATAAATACTTATTTCATGTCCTCCTGAGGAGAGAAAAGGAGATATTATTTAGAACAGCCTTGCTAGTCAGAATATTCCATCAGAGAAAATAATTATTTTTACTTTTGATTTAATTGATTGCTATGAATCACCTCATTTTTTTGTACTTGCTTTTTCACTAAGCCTTCTACCAAAAGAAACAGCATAAGAAGGGCTTCTGGCTTTTAAAATAGGGTCATCAGATGGTTCAAAACCACTAGTTAAAATGAGTGGATCAAAGTTGATATCATCACACTTACCATTTGCTTCGCTATTAACCTTTAAAACATTTAGTTGTGCTGCAATAATTGTTTTATGTTCCCCCTGCCATAGTGCACTGGCATCATTAATTGGATCATCAGGATTAGCAATGGTAATGACCATATTCCAAGTTACCGGCCCTGTTTGTAGGTTTGCTTTTATATTGTCAAACAAGAGATTATCACTTGCTTTGATTTGTTGAGGTAGTTTCGCTTTTGATGCAGGTTCAAATGACCACCTGATAGGCGTTCTTTTGCCTTGAGAGTTAACTAAATAAAAGCTATTTATGCTATTAAAATGCATATTTTCGTATAGCTCAACATTTTTTATCTTTTTAGCCAAATGAGCCTTAAAGTTTAAAATTTCTGGATGCTTGGCTGTAAGCATTTGTTTTGCTTGGGCATCACCACCTTTAGCTTTGTTAAGTAATAAAAATCCTTCTGGTGTTGCGACAGGAAAAAAGTCTAGCGTATTCATAGCCATACGCTGTTCTTCGCCATTTTTAGCACGTATCAACAGGCCCATGCCATGCTCTCCTGGCTTATTATCAGGTGCAGTATTATTTCCCCCTTTATGGGATAGCCGACCTATAACAGTAGATGTCGCTTTAAATAAAGGACTATCTGAATATAGTTTTATTTCTGGATTTACAGGCTTAAGAGTGCCTTCAAAACAAAAACCTTTGGTATGGTTCCGACGCTTACCTTCAGTAATACCAAAATTCTTTTCAAAAGTATCGATAATTTGAACTGAAAGATTGCTATTTTCTGCACTAAAACAGTTTAATGATGCAATGGTTAATGCAAGGCCTGTTATGGTCTTTTTCATATCAATACCCTATTGGTTCTATTATTTATTGAGGCTTTAGGTAAAGAAATTTGTACAAAATTTAACTAAAGATCTTAGGGAGAATCAGCAATTACACCAATGTTGTGTAATTGCTGGTGTTATGCTTTTCGCAATTGATGCTATTTTCGCCAATAATTATTCGCTGCGGCTATGGTTTGAAACTCGATAGCGACAATTTGGCCTGCTTGCATCAGTTTGCTGGTATCTTCAGCATAGTCTGGCCTTAATTTAGTTCGAATATCTGCATCAGGCTGTATAGCTGCAATGGTTTTTCTGGCAATTTTTATAGCTAATTCTCTACCTGCCGCCGGTGTAGCAGTGATAAGAGAAGGCAATATTTCATCATAAACAGACATAAGTTGCTCCTCACAATACTGTATACCCTTTATATTGGGTATGTTTCTTTTCTTAAACATTTTTCGTTATAGGTAGCATGAGCTGTTGTAAGTAAATATTTGCTTGGAAGGCGTTAGCATATAATCAAGCTACCTAGCTTTCTTAGTCTCAATGCAAATAGTTTGTATACAAATAGTTTGTACACAAATAGTATGATGAGAGAAAGTTGCTTGTCAATTAGTTTGTGTGCAAACTAATTATCATCATATAGAAGTTAAGGTATTCCTGTGTCTGCTCCTAAGTTAAATGATCAGCTCTGTTTTGCGTTGTATGCAGCGTCAAATGCGGTGACACGCTACTATAGGCCATTGCTTGAGCCATTGGGGTTAACTTACCCTCAGTTCGTGGTGTTGATGGCGTTGTGGGAGGATGAAGGGGTTTCCATTAGTCAGCTTGCTACTAAAACTGGGCTAAGCAAGCCGACAATGACCCCCTTACTTAAGCGACTGGAGCAAAAAGCATTAATTGAGCGACAAGCAGAGCCAGGTAATGACAGGCAAAAGTGTATAGTACTAACCGAGGAAGGGCGCAGATTATCAACGCAAGGCGATGAAATTGCCCAAAAGGTATTTTGTGCTACAGGTTTAACGGAGCAACAAGCCAGGCAGCAGATTGAGTTTTGTCAGCAATTGATTACGACATTT
This sequence comes from Spartinivicinus poritis, assembly GCF_028858535.1. Classification (NCBI taxonomy): domain Bacteria; kingdom Pseudomonadati; phylum Pseudomonadota; class Gammaproteobacteria; order Oceanospirillales; family Zooshikellaceae; genus Spartinivicinus; species Spartinivicinus poritis. The sequence goes on along the minus strand of NZ_JAPMOU010000035.1, from coordinate 13,442 downwards.
GAATAGATAATTATTGCTTATTATGCTTTAAACAAGCTCTTAATAGCTTATTCTGCAATCTTCTTTATTTTTTCTTCTATCTTTATTTCTGCGTTTATGACAATAACCAAGCATAAAGGAATAGCTTGGTTGTCACTGATAAATTTTAGGCTAAAAATTTTATATTTATTAGAGATGCCCTGTAGACTGGTTTTATTTTCTATATGTTCAGGGTAAGTTGAAGATACTCTGAAGTTCAATAAACGAAATCTATGGTTGTTATAGTCAGGATTTGTTGTCTAGATAAAGTGGTCTTTGAATAGAATGCAGGAGGAATGTTTATTTAAGCGCGAGAGTTAGTTGTTTTTTTAGTTGGCAGACTACTTATATAAAAGTCGCGATACACTTTTAGATTTGGGACGTTAACAAGAATACTCGTAGTGAAGGGTATATCTATTAAATAGTGAGCTTATCTTATGAAACTTGAATCTGCATTAGCTGAATTAGGACAACGTTGGGGCATACCCTTATCACTAAAGCAAGGTGCAATTAAAATCACTGATAAGCAAGCGCGAGAGTGGTTTCTTGAGTGCCCTGAAGGAAGTGAGGTTTTTACAATACATACAGCACTAAATGTACGGCTTACTTCGGCAAGTGATTTTGAATATTGGCTTGCTCTAAATACTAACCGCGAAAAATTAAGCTGTGCTTGGGTTGGCCTTTATGAAGGTGAGTTATCTCTTGGGGTCTCTTTTCCTTCAGATTTGTTGGATGATACTCAGTTAGAGAATTTATTTGATAACATGTATCAGTTAAAGCAAAGCTTAATCAGCACTAGTATGAGAGAAAGTCAAACCACATCAGTTAATTATAATGGTGTTTTTGTATAGCGATCGTTTTTTTGCATAGATAGTAAGCCATCCGTTATAAAATTAAGCCACTTTTGCTTTGTAACAATCAAACTATTATTTTCAGCTTTTGATTAGAGATATTGATTATGTACACAACGTCTGTTCAAAACAATTTCCATCATCAATCGGTTGGCTTAAACTCGTCACAAAATGGTGTTTTTCAACAGGCTCAAGCACAGCATACGGCTCGTGAGCCTAGCCAATCACCTATTAAGCCAGTAAGTCAAATTGATGGAGCATTTAGGAAGCAGCTGGAGGCTGCAACCGGGCCAACCCGTGTGGGTGCTAATGCAGTAATTGCAACCCAGCTGGATCATTTGGAAAGAGTAAGTAAACCATCAGTTATATCTGATCACTTGCCAGCAGTATTTCAGCTATCCACAAGTAAGGGAAATTTAACGGCTTCTGTAGCTAGTTGGAATATGCTAGCTGAAGTACATAAAAACAATAACTATGAAAATGTTGCAATTGATGAGTCTACTCAAGCACTTTTTAATCAAGGAAAATTAGAATATTTTTCAGGTAGAAATAATGAGCTTAGTAAAGCTTGGTTATTTTCTGATTTGGCAACTGAAATGGCAAACTCAACACAATTTAGTCAGCCTAAGGTATTGAGTAGCTTTTATAAAGGTGAAATGGTAGGACAGCAGGCATTTCTGAAATTTTTAGAAAATGAATATAAAAATGCTGATCATGCAGTGCTAAAGCCTACCAGACAGCATTCTGCGGAAGAGCAAATAGCACATAGAACGGCCGCACGTGAGGCAATCATTAGTGAAATGATTTCTTCAGGTAGTGAGGGCAAATCATCTATTCGTGAGGACTTTTATACTACAGCAGTTACTACTTTAAAGCTTTATAACACGCTTAATCATGGCTCGATTAGTTGGGCAAATCGAAAGAATACCTTAGAAAATAATCAGGCACTGCTGCAAAAGCTTGCTCAAAATCAAGTATTGACGATTCAAGAGTGCACTGAGCCAAAGTGGTTTGTTGATCAATTGAATAGCAAAGATAGTAGTAAACAATTTAAGTTTATTGATCATAAAGTAGGTGCAAGTAGTAAAAATAATGACCATTGTGTTGTAATTTATGATAGTAATAAATGGCAAGTTAAAGATACCGAATCAGATGTACAGAAATTTCATTTAGGTAGAAATAAGCCTGCGATCTTGTTAAGGCTAACAGAAAAAACAAGTTTACATAATGCTAGTAAACCACTTGAAACAATGGTAATTGGCTCAGTACACTATCCAGGAGGGAATGATGGAAAAAACCACCTTACAACAGTTAATGAAAAATTAGTGGCTTTAAGTGTGGAAGAAAACGAAAATATTTTTGTGGCTGGTGATTTTAATCAATCAAAAGAAACATTAGCAGATAAAGTAAATCAACTAGCTGGAAACTATAATGAAAACTCAGAAGTAAACACTAATATGCTATTTTCTTCGTTTAATGTGATAGAGCCTGCTAGTACAGGTGGAACTATGGCGGGCCCTGACTGGGGAAGAGAGCATGAAGGTGAAATTATTGATATAGCATTTTCCAATATGAACGTTTCAGGCTCTGTGGTTGATATGAAATACTTTGTTTGATAAGTAAGTGTTTAATAGGTTTTGTATTTTAAATTTCGATACAACCAAAATGAAGGGTATATTAGGGGTGCCCTTAAGACTTAAGATAAGAGGGTAATATCATGCCTATAACAGGCGCTCACTCTGTGCAAACTAATCATATACAAAACACTCATATAGCTAGTAACAACAATTTTTCAGTAGACACTAATAAGAATAATTTTAACGCTGCACAGTCTGCTGACCCGACTAAGAGTGATTTAAAGGTTACTGTTAATCACCTTGCTCCAACAGGGGCTAAAAGTGCTTTTAAAGATTTGCAGGTACAAGATCAATCTAGTCAAAGTTCAACTCAATCTTTGCAAACTGAAAAAGGTTTGTCTGATTTGTTGTCGAATATTGCTAAATCAGTAAATATAGAAAAGTTTGATGTCCAACAGTTTTGCTCAGGTTGTTATCAAGAACAAAAAAATATTATAAATGATCTTGCTAGTACCTTGATCAAGCATGCAAATGAGAGAGATGGCAAGCCAGATAAATTGTTACGTGAGATATTAACTGAAGTAAAGCTTAACCCTAAAAATATAGAGGACAGTACTAACTTTGCTTTACGATCAGCCATATTGCAGGCAAGCGAAATTACAGGAGTAGGTATACAAAGCTGGGATGTATATACTAAAGGAGGAGGGCCTGCGCCAAATGATAAAGAATTTTGGTCATGGGTAGAGCAGCCTAAGAGCTGGGTCGAAGAAGCTCAGGCTGCAGCACTTAAATTTAGTGAAAGTGCTTTTATCAAAGCATTACGTTTAGCTCAGGAAACTCCTGGTAATGCTGAAGTTATTTTATATAAAGGAGGCTTTGGTGCAGGTAAAACCACTCATAGCCAAGAGCGTTTTGATGGGCTTGCTGATGGTGTTGTTGCACCTGATAAGGGTAAAACCTTTATTCGTAAAACAATGAATGTTACACATGCTGCAGCTCATGTACAAGGATCGAATACTACTTATAACTTATTTATGGGAATGATTAATAACCTTGTAGGTCCAATTGTTTATGACTCAGCTTTATCCAACCCAAAAGAAATAGAAGCCTTTTTGAAAAAGGCTGACTTTGCTCCAAATAAATCAATGTCACTAAATGAAAAAAATCGTGATTCAGAAAGCAGTTCATCAATTAAGATAAGCCAACTAACCAAAAGTAACTCTGGTAAAGAAATGATTGGCAAGCCTGCTAGAATCATTGATGTTACACGAAATGATATTGCTCGCTCACTTGCTGTTTTATCACGTGAGATAGGAGGGGAAGATCCTAGAACGCCAGTGGGCTTAGTGATTAATGGTGCAGCTCGTGACCGTGCTAATCGTGCTGCTTGTATGAATACTGTTTTAAATTACAAGCCTGATGTATCTGTTAGGGAAGACAAAAAAAGTAACTTGTTTGGCCAACATCATTATGAGTTACATGTAGGTAATGAAAGTAAAATGGGTACAACACATGTATTAACTATTAATCCTGGGTATGTAGGTTTTCATATTAACCAGGAGCAAGCCGATAAAGCACTCGCTAGCCAAGGAGTAAAATATAACGCTAAAGAAAATCAGTTTGAGCCTATTAGTACAGAAGTTGAATGGAAAAACTATTTAACAGAGCAATTTCAAAAAAATGTGGCAGAATTAACAACACTAATAGGTAAGGGGGAAGCCGAATTTAGGTCTGCAGGGTTTGCTAAGAGAACTATTCAGTTTTCGGGTGCTCAGCCAATAACAACAGTTGAGTCATTATACCAAGCAGCTGACGATAAATTTAAAGATAGCATTTCTTTGGTTGGATTTAGAGCTGCTTTTGATGAGCTGCCAATTGACAAACATCAACAAGTTATTGAGGGGATTATAAACAAGAGCATAGAAAAAGGGCATGTTTCTTATCTTGATCTTCCATATATTTTAGCAGCTGGTATTCATCAGCGATTACAGTCTGATCCATTTATTAAATAAAAATCAAAAAACTATACTTCGTGATGTATCTTAATACTGCATCACGATTTTTTAAAATTCTTTTAAGTGAAAATCTTCTTTCCATAGCTCAAAGTGTTTTTTTACCAATGAGTTAGGTAGTTTTTGTTTTACATATTGATTTATTTTTTTACTAAAAAAATTCAAGTGTTTTTTGCAGGGAGACTTTTTAGAGAAGCCGAAATATAAACCTTCTTCGGTTACATACTTAGGGTGAGGGGTAATTTGCATTGATAATTTTGCTTTAGTTAAACTGGCTAGACCTGGGTATAACCCGTGGATTAAATAATCTGCATTACCTGATAGCAGCTGCTGAAAAGTGTCATCCATTTGCGCTTTGTATTCAATATCCAGGTGTTGTTCAGTAAATCGATCAAATTCTTGGCCGAAACTACTGCCTGCTGTAGTGACTCCTTTTAAACTAACTAAGTCTTGCCACTGGCTAAACTTAAAATTATATGCTTTTTTACTAGGGATAAATAATACTACAGGATCTGTTAGAAATGGTGGATGAACATAGTCCATATAAACTTTTCTTTCTTCGTTAATGTAGGCTCCAGCTAAAAGGTCTACTTTGCCTTGTTTCGTGTCTAGCTGAGCCTTCGCCCAGTCACCTACATGCAATGGGTCTATTTTTACATTTATCTCTGCAAACGCTTTTTCAGCAAGCGCAAGCGCTAAACCGCGGATTTTGGTTTTATCTTGCTGATATTGCCAGGTAACAGGAGGGTACTCTATATCTCCAGCCATTTTAATTGTGGTACATTCACCCGCTATCGAAGCAGAGACGGCGAAATAGAGGATGTATGGGGCACTGTTTGTAATGTACATGACTGGTTTGCTCTTCAGGCTTGATCTTATAGTTAAGGATAGACTGATTTTTGTTAATGTATATTGGTGGTATTGCACTGGTCGTTGCTGGAACAGACGTTGTTTCTCTATACATATTTTTTGTGGAAAGAGCAGACACCAATATATACTGTTACAGTATATAAATAAATTATAACTGAAATAAATATAAATTCATGTCATGATAGCTCTAACTAATGAGTGTTAGGAGGGTGTTTATTATTAAAATAACCTTCCTCTGTTTGTTAGTTATAGTGAAGACCAATTAATTACCTACTCTTAAGCTAGTAAATAAAACATGCAATTCAATATTTTTTTAAATACCAAAGCTATTGTGTTGAGCTTTTTGTTATTTTCCTCAACAGCATCTGCCACGTTCTCAATTATTGCTTATGATCCTGATTCTAAGCAGATAGGGGTTGCTTTAGCTAGTTGTATTATGATGCCTGAAGATATTCCTTTTAAAGCAAGTGATATTCTAAATGGTATAGTACCAGGAAAAGGTGTCATTAATACCCAAGCTACAATTGATATACCAAATATTAATTTAATACATGCAAAAGAATTAATCGATAAAAATACTCAAGCCTCTACAGTTATCCAATATTTGGTGCATAAAGATTCAGATCCAACTTATATACTAGAACGTCAATATATAGCATTAACTATTAATAATGAGCAAGTAGATATTTCAGCTTATACTGGTAACCAAGCTAGTGGGTTTACTAATGTTATTAAAGGTGACACTTATGCAATAGCAGGCAATTTATTGACCGATCCTAGTGTATTATTAGCAATGGAGTTTGCATTTAAGAATTCTTATGGAGAGTTAGCCGATAAGCTAATGAATGCACTGACAAGCGTTAGAAACTTGAACATAGGCGATAAACGTTGTCAAAACAAATCAGTTTCTAGTTTATCTGCATTTCTGCGGGTGGCTAAAGCCTCTGATAGCCCAGATGACTTATTGATAGATTTAAATTATCACTCTACTGATGAGCAAGATGATGCAATTACAAGGTTAGAGAATGCACTTTATCTTTGGAAACAGTTAAATCAAGTCCCTTAACCTTATACACGTTGTGGGTGACTTTTAGGCTACCGATCTTGTCCTAAAGCCAAGTAGCTGGTTCGGCATCGTCAAGTAACATCGCTAATGAAAAGGGCGTATACTTAACTTCTCGTGTAGCCCAGGTTGTTTCAATACTGGCTATAGATATGATGAATGGGGCTAAGCTCGATGGCTAATGGAGTAGTGGCTGTTGAGGCTTGATTTCTGAGTAAAGTCGCTGGTAATTAGCTATAGACTCTTAGTTTTCTCAATCAGCTCTTTCAGTAAGTCGTTATTTTCAGTCAGGGGATCAAGAAACCAGGCAGCGGGTTCACGGGGATGCCTTTAGTGATATCAGGTACTTGACAGATCCAACAGCTAGTTTTTCATTGATCACGAAAATATACTGCTTTAGTTAACTTATGCATAGTCCTTTGTACCTGGGTAGTTGGTTTAATTGACCTGGGTTTGTTTTCTGTTCAACTAATGACTTTTAAATATGTTTACCATATAATCAAACAGCTAATTTCACTGAATAATGGTAGTATCCAGCTTGCCAGTATATTGTTTTTGATAAGTTAAGCTATTTATATTTAATTATACTTGGCTAGTTTTATACTCATTAATGCAGTGTTTTTGAATAGATTATATTTTATAACCTGTAATTAAAATGTATATGGCGTGAGTAAATACTTTCCTTGGCGAGCTGCAAATCATATTGAGCTGTTAATTGATGGGGACGCTTTTTTTCCGCATATTTTTTCAGCTGTGGTGAATGCAAAAGAGTATGTCATTATTGAAATGTATTTGGCTTCCTCAGGAGTATTATTTGAGGCATTTTATGATGTGCTTGCAGAGGCAATTAGTCGAGAAGTAAAGATATATTGGCTGCTTGACGATTTTGGTAGCTTGGGTTTAATAACTAAAGACCGACAGCGCTTGGCTAGGCTTGGAGTACAGCTGGTATTGTACAACCCACTAAGTCTAAAAAAGCAACGACTAACAGAGAACTTAAACCGTAACCATCGCAAGTTGTTTTTGATAGATGGAGAGCTGGCTTATATTGGTGGGGCAGGCATAACCGACGACTTTTATAACCCTAACACCCGACAAGCGCTTTGGCATGAGGTAATGCTAGCTGTGAAGGGGCATGTAGTGGTTGATTGGCTGGCTTTATTTAAACAGACCTGGGGACGCTTTAGTGACTTACCTATACAGGTTAGTCAACCTGAGTTCAAGATCCATAAAGTGGAACAAAACTATTTGGCTAGGTTGAGTTTTGGTAGCTACTTTCGTGATGCCGACATCGTAAGATCCCTTGTTAAACAAATAAAGAAAGCGCAGCATCGGGTATGGTTTGCGACACCTTACTTTTTACCTTCTAACAAAGTACGGCGGGTGTTACGAAGGGCTGCTAGAAAAGGTGTAGATGTACGACTGTTACTATCTGATAAATACACTGATAACCGTTGGGTGCGCTATGCAGGCCATCGTTATTATTATCGACAGCTTCGTGAAGGAGTAAAAATTTATGAATATCAGCATCGTTGTTTACACGCAAAAATGGTGCTGGCAGATAGCTGGGTAAGTATAGGGTCGTGTAATTTTGATCATTGGGATTTACGTTGGAACTTAGATGCCAATCAAGAAGTAAAATCGGGTCTATTTGCAGAGGAAGTCAAGCAGCTATTTGAACAGGACTTTACTAACTGTAAACAGTTCACTTTAGAAGAGTGGTTGAGCCGTCCATGGCATAAACGCTTACGGGAGTGGCTGTTTAGTGTGCTAGGGCGACTCGCTATTCGAATTGGACGATAACAGTTGTGTATCAAGTAAAATTTGTATTTCTGGAATACATGACCCACATACACTGCCTGCCAGTGTTGCCTGGCTGACTGCTGCGGTACAATCTAGTTGTTGTTGTCTAATGGTATTGCAAATAATTTTTTGGCTCACTTGTTTACATGCACATAATATTTTTTCATTAACTAAAGAATTTGTTTTATTATTGGCAATTAAACGATGTAGTAGGGCAGGTTGTAAATTAAGAGTCAGTAGGTCATTGAGCCAAGCTAAGTCGAAGTGGTTAAGGCGAGGAGCAATAAATACACACGCATGTAACTGTGGGCCATTAATAAAACCATAACGAAATTCCTGTTCAGTTTTATCATAAAAAGCTAAACGAGAGCTGGCACTATCTGGCTTAAGCTGGGTGATTAACTTACTATAAAAGGTTTCTGGCGACTGCTTGCTGGCTAAGCGGTATAAATAACCACCTTTAATATGTTGTTTGGTCCAGTAATCAAAATGTTTTAGTATTAGCTTTTTACGAACGACTACAACTGCTTCACAATTATATTGCCAGGGTGAAATGGTAACTGGTGTGTACTTCGACTCTGGCTGGCCTGAAAAAGGGTCAACATTAGGGTTGATTAGTTGGCTTACTTGGCCACTACTGGCAAGCATCCGAGTCCAATGCATAGGCATAAAAACCTGTCCTGATAATATTTGTTCAGACACTTTAGCTTTAGTGATCAATGTCCCTATGTTGCTAGTGAGTTGCACTAGTTCATCGTGTTTGATAGAGAATGTTGTAGCATCAAGAGGATTTAGATGAACATACGGCTCTGATATATGTGTGCATAATTTAGGTATAAAGGAAGTGCGTGTCATGGTATGCCACTGATCTCGAATACGACCAGTATTAAGTATTAAAGGGTAGGTTGAGTTAGTTTTTGTGACGGGTGGCTTATAACTTACTGTAATAAATTGTGCTTTAGTTGTTTGAGTATAAAACTTTCCATCTGCAAAAAAGCGTTTATTATTGGATTGCTTAGTATTTTTTATTGCTGGCCACTGAGTGGGGGTAAAGTCATGATATTCTTGAGTTGTTAGGTCAGTCAATAAAGATAAGTCTAGATCGCGGATGCTATTATTTCCAAGTGCATCATTTTCAAATGCAGTCAGTTTAGCGTACTCTTTAAAAATATCAGCTTCATTTTCATAGTTAAAAGCCTGATAAAACCCCATCTGTTTTGCAACTTCACATATAATCCACCAATCCGGTTTGGCTTTACCAGCAGGTTTGACTAGGGTGCGCTGACGGGAAATACGTCGTTCAGAGTTAGTCACCATGCCAGATTTTTCTCCCCAGTCAGTTGCTGGCAACAGTATATCAGCATACTGGTTGGTGTCAGTTTCAAGCATGCAATCAGAAACCACAACAAGTGGGCAGTTTTTTAGTGCCGTTATTACATGCTGGGAGTTAGGCATACTTACCACAGGATTTGTTCCCATGATCCAAATGGCCTTAATTTTACCTTTGGCTACAGCATCAAATAAATCGACAGCCTTTAGACCTGGTTGTTTAACCAGCTTACTGGTATGCCAAAAGCGACTTAGCAATTCATGGTGTTGTGGATTATTAAATTCTAAATGGGCTGCTAAGCTGTTTGCCATACCACCGACTTCACGGCCACCCATAGCATTAGGCTGACCGGTTAACGAAAATGGTCCACATCCTGGTTTGCCTATTTTGCCCATAGCTAAATGGCAATTTAAAATACTGTTTACTTTATCAGTCCCGCAACTCGACTGGTTGATGCCTTGAGAATATAAAGTAACGACTTTATCTGTTTCAGCAAACCAGCGATAAAACTGAGTAAGCAAATCACTTGAAATGGCTAAATGTTTCGCCAAAAACAACAGGTCATGTGCTTCATTTGTCGCCGCTTGTAATGCCAGTGAAAACCCTTCAGTATATTGTCGAATAAAGTGATTGTTCAGTTTGTTTCCCTGACATAAATAGTGAAGCAAACCATTAAATAGTAATACATCAGTACCAGGCTCAATAGCAAGATGTAGGTCAGCCGTTTGTGCTGTTATTGTCTTACGAGGGTCTATCACAACAATTTTTAAATTTGGGGCTTGCTGCTTAGCAGCTATAATTCGCTGGTATAAAACAGGATGACACCAGGCAAGGTTAGCTCCGGCAATAATAATTAACTCTGCTTTTTCCAGGTCTTCATAGCAACCAGGTACAGTGTCACTACCAAAGGCGCGTTTATGTGCTGCAACACTGGATGACATACATAAACGAGAGTTAGTATCGATATTAGGGCTGCCAATAAATCCTTTCATTAGTTTGTTGGCAACATAATAATCTTCAGTTAATAACTGTCCAGATAAATAAAAGCCTATAGCTTCAGAACCAAAGTGATCAACAACTTGTTTAAAATCCGTTGCGATCTTAGTTATTGCATTTTGCCAGCTTGTAGTTTTACCTTCAATATAAGGTTGTAGCAGTCGTCCTTTATTATTGACGATTTCCCCTAATGCCATACCTTTGGAGCATAACCGACCAAAGTTAGCAGGATGTTGTTTATCACCTCTAACAATCACCTTATCATTGTTGACCCGTGCTTCAATACCACAACCAACACCACAAAATGCACAGGTGGTTTTTACCCAAGTATTTGTCACTGTATGTATCCACATTAATTAATCTATCAACTATTTTTACTAATCCTTGCAAAGAGTAATCCAACTTAAACTACAAGGTAAGTATTAAAAAAAATAGGTGGTATAGCTAATTTTGTTGGCTAAGTTTGATGTAAGTAATTAAATGTTATGCATAGTCTTAGCGCATAGCGCACCACTTTGGGGATATCTTAATAGAAGTTAAACATCTGTTCATTAAGTGTCAGCTACCCAGGTATTAGGCTTTATGTGGCCTACAATGAATTAAAATCATAAAAAAATTTATTGGCATCAACTTTGCTCGACTGCATGAGTAAAAAATATTGTTGCTAACAAAATCTAGAAAATATTTGCGAAAGATACAGGTGAAAAGCTGCTGTGGTTTGATGAAATATTCAGCTAGTGAAAGACTTGGTTTAGTTGGAGGTTGAAAATGAATACACAGAAGATTGTGATTGTGGGTAACGGCATGGTGGGACATGAGTTTATTAAGCAAATGCTTGCCCAGCAAAATACAAAGCAGTTTTCAATTACAACTATTTCCGGCGAGCCAAGATTAGCCTATGATCGAGTGCATTTAAGCAGCTTTTTCTCAGGTAATTCTGCTAAGCAATTGATGCTTGCTGACGAAAAGGTTTATAAAGAAAATAATATTGATTATATCTTAAATGAAAAAGTATGTTCTATTGATAAAGTTAATAAAAAGATACACACAACCAGTGGATTATGTAAGTCTTATGATAAGTTGATATTAGCTACAGGCTCTTATCCATTTGTCCCGCCAATAACAGGGAATGACCAGCCACACTGCTTGATTTACCGAACGATTGAAGATTTAGAGAGGATAAAAGCTTCTGCAGATACAAGTAAAATTGGCGTGGTGGTAGGTGGTGGTTTATTAGGTTTAGAGGCGGCTAATGCACTGAAAAGCCTTGGTTTAGAAACTCATGTGGTGGAATTTGCTCAACAGTTGATGGCTATTCAGCTTGACCAAGGTGGTGGAGCTCTGCTCAAACGTAAGATAGAAGCATTAGGTGTGCGGGTTCATACTAATAAAAGCACTCAATTAATTACTACTGGTGAACAAGCTCGTTATCGCATGGAATTTGCAGACGACAGCTATCTAGAAACAGATATGATTGTATTTTCTGCCGGTATTAGACCCTATGATGAGCTAGCCAGAGACTGTGGTCTAACAGTAGGGGAGCGGGGTGGTATTATGATCAATGATTATTGCCAAACCGGTGACCCGGATATTTATGCTATTGGTGAATGTGCAGTATGGAACAAGCAAATTTTTGGCTTAGTTGCACCAGGTTATCAAATGGCGAGAGTAGCGGTTGCTCATATTAATGGTGACAATAGTCAGCCATTTACTGGGGCAGATTTAAGCACTAAGCTGAAACTGCTTGGAGTGCAAGTAGGCAGTATTGGTGATGCCCATGGGCGTACTCCCGGTGCTCAGTGTTATAGTTTTAATGATGAAACTGAACAAACTTATAAACGACTAGTGGTGTCTAGTTGTGGTAAAAAATTACTGGGTGCCGTATTAGTGGGCGATACGACTGATTATGGTAACCTACAGCAGTTGTATATTAATGGAATGGATTTACAGCAGCCACCAGAGCAGTTGTTAATTCCCTTATTAGGTGATACATCGCCTGCGACAGTAGGTATTGAAGGGTTGCCTGAAACAGCTCCAATATGTACCTGTTACAGTGTATCGAAGGGCGATATTCAACAAGCAGTGCAACAAGGTTGTTGTGATATGGCTGCGATTAAATCGAATACTTCAGCTTCAACTGGTTGTGGTGGTTGTTCTACTTTGGTAAAACAGGTGTTGGATAATGAGCTAATCAAACAAGGTGTCGAAGTTAATAATAACCTATGTGAACACTTCAGTTACACCCGACAAGAGCTAGTTGATATTATTCGTATTCAACAAATTAAAACGTTTAGCCACTTAATTAAGAAGTATGGTTCAGGCATAGGCTGCGATATTTGCAAGCCGGCAGTTGCATCTATTTTATCATCTTATTGGAATGAATATATCTTAAAAAATGAGCATGTAGGCTTGCAGGATACTAATGATGCTTTTCTGGCTAACTTGCAAAAAAATGGTAGCTATTCAGTCGTGCCGCGGATTCCTGGTGGTGAAATTACCCCAGATAAATTAATGGTAATTGCAAAAGTTGCCAAGCAGTTTAATTTATACACTAAAATTACTGGAGGGCAGCGAATAGACTTATTTGGGGCTGCACTTCACCAGTTACCAGAAATATGGAAACAGTTAATCGATGCAGGGTTTGAAACGGGCCATGCCTATGGTAAAGCCATGCGTACGGTTAAATCCTGTGTAGGCACCAGCTGGTGCCGTTATGGAGTACAAGACAGTACCAGCATGGCGATTGCCATTGAAGGTCGTTATAAAGGACTACGTTCACCCCATAAAATAAAAATGGCGGTATCAGGTTGCACGCGAGAGTGTGCTGAAGCGCAGTCAAAAGATATCCTAATTATCATCATGCCTAAGCTATATTTAGTAGCTTACCTGGTAGCGGAGGTGTTCTCAGCGCTACAAATGCTA
>NZ_JAPMOU010000034.1 GCF_028858535.1 Spartinivicinus poritis | reverse complement strand
AAGGATAAATAACGGTATTCCTAGCCTGTTCACTTATAAAACAGATTGGTTGTTTTATCACCTTGAATGGGCTGGCCCAACGAGCTTATTCTGCGTATTTAAATACCCATAAGGTTGATAATAGTCCCATGCGATATTAAAAACTGGTTTTTTGCAGGCTGCAAAGCAGCTGGTCGTTACTATAGATAGCACTAAGGTACTTAACCAGCGAAGCATGAGATAACCCCGGTAGAGTGATGATATCCCTCGTAAGTATAGGCTACAGTGGTTTTGTTACTAACTGTGTCTTGAATTGCAATAAGATTGTCTCTTCCAGCTAAGCGGTTATGCATATTCTCGCGTTAGTTTGTATAAGTGCAAATTTAAATTTGTGTGAATAATTACTATAGCCAAAGAACGGATATAGCTTAAACAAGAGGCATATAAGGATGCCTTAATAAACAGAGAGGATTATAAGAGGGCTTATAGTCCTCTCAATGAATAAAAGCGAGAAAATAACTATGTGCTCAGCGTCAAATCGTGGTGTCGTTTACATGGGTCCAGGCCATGTAGAAGTTCAGTCAATTGCATTTCCAGAGTTGGCCTTAGGTAAGCGGAAATGTTCCCATGGGGTCATTCTAAAAGTTGTATCTACTAATATTTGTGGCAGCGACCAGCATATGGTAAGGGGAAGAACCACCGCACCTGAAGGCTTGGTTTTAGGGCATGAAATAACTGGAGAAATTATTGAGTGTGGTTCTGATGTCGAGTTTTTAAAAGTAGGGGATCTAGTTTCTGTACCCTTTAATATTGCTTGCGGTCGTTGCCGAAATTGTAAAGAAGGGCAAACAGGTATTTGTTTGCAGGTAAACCCAGCACGCCCTGGTGCCGCTTATGGATATGTCGATATGGGAGGCTGGGTTGGCGGTCAGTCTGAATATGTGATGGTACCTTATGCCGACTTTAATTTATTAAAATTCCCTGATCGCGATCAGGCAATGGAGAAAATGCGTGATCTTACCTTGTTATCGGATATTTTCCCAACCGGCTTTCATGGCGCTGCGACAGCGGGTGTAGGACCTGGCTCGACAGTCTATATTGCAGGAGCGGGCCCGGTTGGTTTAGCTGCAGCAGTATCAGCTCAATTATTGGGAGCAGCCTGTGTTATTGTGGGGGATATGAACTCCGCTCGACTTGAGCAAGCTCATAGTTTTGGTTGTGAAACTATTGATTTACGGCAAGATGCAACTGTTCCTGAATTGATTGAACAGGTATTAGGTGTACCTGAAGTAGATGCTGGTGTAGATTGTGTTGGTTTTGAAGCCCGCTGTCATGGTTGTAATCATCATCAGGAACAACCGGCAACTGTCTTAAATACTATGATGGATGTAACCCGAGCGGGTGGTGGTGTAGGTATTCCTGGCTTATATGTCACAGGTGATCCTGGTGCAGTTGATGATGCAGCGAAAATGGGGCAGCTTGGTGTAAGAATAGGTTTAGGCTGGGCGAAATCTCATTATTTTTATACTGGGCAATGTCCAGTAATGAAATATCATCGACAGTTAATGCAGGCTATTTTATGGGATAAGGTAAAAATTGCTGATGCGGTAAATGTCCAGGTTATTTCGTTAGATGATGCACCGAAAGGCTACGCTGATTTTGATGAAGGGGCTGCTAAGAAATATGTAATAGACCCTCACGGTTCAGTTGCGGCTTAATCTGTTAACAGTAATTAAAACAAAACCAGCCAGATTAAATCTGGCTGGCTAAGTTAATAAGGATTGTATTTAAGTAATAACCTATTATTTAACGTACTGTAAACTGTCTTGGTTGTAAGCTGATAGTCGCATTGCTATTGGCGCCAATATAACTATTATATGTGCGAGCGTTTTCAAGTACATAAAATGAGTCAACATAGTCATCATCATTTTGGAACCAGCTATCTTTCATGGCGGAAAGCACTCTTTGACCTATACCAATAAAGGGTTTTGCTTCAGGAATGCCACCAAGCTCTAAACCTTTCCCAACAATTTCAAGTAATAGCTTAGCTAGTTCCTTGTAGTTATAGTTACTGTCTTGTTCAAAGAATAAAATATCAGCAACTCCCCAACGGTATCTTTCCCAATACACCAATACCTGATTTGGGTGATAGTCTTTACCGTCTTCATCTAAGTAAGGCATATCGACAATATCAATTTGAGGCTTATCACGCTCTGCTGAAACCCCAGTAACAATCGCGTAGATTTCTGCTTTACCTAAAATCCACGGTTCTTGATCAGACGTTAAGTTGATTTTTTTCAAAATACTCGTATTTAAGGTCTCACTATTATCTGATTTACGGCTGCGTTGCATGCCTTTTGGCGAAGCTCCACTTAGTTTGTCGTTTAATAATCTGATGCCTGCTTTTTGAATCTTTTTATCATCTGTGCCAATAACTACTACAGGTTGACTGGGTTGATTATAAACATCGAGATAAACGGTATTGCCTTGTTGATCAAATGCTTCAATAGCAGACCATTCAGACTCATCGCCATCAGGTACGTAGCTAATGAGGACTTGATTATCAGCATCCATGTCAGTCATTTTTGGAGTGACTAGTCGAACTTGCATAACACTTTTGGCGTACCCTTGTACACCATATTTAGAAATAGTAGATTTATTTGCTTGGTGTGATAGTTTGTTAAGATGTTTATTATTAGGAACAGCCTTGGCTACAGTTGCTAAATCCAGCTTGTAATTATTATCAGCAAGGCTGTAAGCTAACATTTCTGACTTGCCAGCCAATTCTAAGGCTATTTCTCGTCTAGTTTCACCTGGAGTGATTGCAGAGGCTATGGCAGGAGCTAAAGCAGTTAATAGTACGACAGCTTTATTTATTTTCATATTAGTTAAGTTCCCAGTTATTGTTATTTTATTTGAAATATAAGAGAGTTTTGTTTTTTGAGTTATCCCTTATATATGACCTTATATACAAGGTTGTAAGTATTTCTCCTTATTGGTGTAGTGAGGCTAGCATTATTTTTTTGCTTATACAACTGTTTGAAAGTGAAATTTACAATTGGTGCATACACGTTGTTTTCAGTACAATCTAAAATCGTAATTAATTAAAAATAATGTGTTGCCTGTAAGTAAACCCTTCTATAGTACTATAATTGGAACTGTGGTTTTGTTTGTTTTTAATAAAAGCTTATATGTAAATCACAAAAGTAAAAAAAGTGTAATTTAAAATATAAGCTAAATTATTGTTTGACAGATTTGTTTTGTAAATTGCTAGTCAGCTTTTGACTTTATAAATAAAAATAGACGTTATTGTAACTGTATGCAGCATTGATAATACTTATTTGCTTCTTTTACTTGTTTAATTAAACCGGTTGCTGTAAAGGTCATTGTACTTATAGGGACTCCTGCAGTGATGAGTTGTTTGGCAGTCCAGTTATTACAGTTGTTGGTGAGGTAAAAGTATCCAGTGCCATTAAAAAAATGACTATCTCCATAAAGGCCTTCCTGAATAGGAACAATTGCTCCTGTAGCATCTTTTTGAAACGAGTCAGCAATAGCTAAATTAAGTTGTTGATGGGCAACAGCTGATATTTTAATTTCAATAACCTCGCTGTTAGAAAAGTACTGGGTAGGATCAGTAGCTAAACCAACTACATGAAGCACACTATTAGTTGGCCAAAAAGCTGCTTTTAATGTCATAGCACTAGTAACCTGATTTGCCTGGTAAAAATCTTTATCTCCCCAGCCAATTTCAAAGTAAAGGCCATTATTAAAATAGTCTTGAAGAAATATTAACTCTTTGGTCAAGTTTTTTGTGGCGATGACTAGTCCTGTATGCCAGCCATGGCTTACAAGAAAAATGCTTCTTTCATTGTGTGGTAAATCTGCTAGATAACCCCAAGAGTGGTGAGAATTACAATTTGTTAGGAGTAATAGGATAAAGATTACTGTAACAAACCGTTTTAATTGTAGGTGCATACTTTAATACTCTATTGGGTTGTCATTCTCTTTGGCTAATATTAGGAGTGCCCTAAAGTAAACGACAAAAGAGTATTTATTTAATGAGTATTAACGAGCTTTTATCACTAATTGCTGAGTATCAGTTGGTGATCGTCAGTTACTTTATTAGCTTACCAGTAGTTAGCTATATTTTGTTATTGATGTATAAGCGAACGGCTCAACTTAATTGGGTCGACTATTTTTTATCTGTATTAGTTTATCTAGCTTCTATTCCTGGGATTATTTCATTTTCATTAATTTTTTATACCTTATTTATTATTCGAGGTAATTTGCTTGAAGTAAATGCATTAGTCTATTTTTTGCCAGTTGTTTCAATGGTATTAGTCTTTGTGCAAATTGCTAGAAAAACTGACTTTGAGCACTTGCCTGGCTTTGGTCGGTTGTCAGGCCTGATGTTAATGATGCTACTCACTTGTATTGTGGTTTTAGTGTTACAAAGACTTCATTTTTTTGTCGGCTTTTTTGCTTCAATAGAAAGCCTTATAGTGATTGCCGTTATTATTTTTACCTTGTTTAAAATAGCTGGCGCTAAGATTATGAATAAACATCATTAGTGCTTACATATATATTCTTCATAAATGACTTTAAGGTTGAAATACATGACTACAGTATCTATGAAGAAAGGTATAACAAAACAAAGCTGTGGCTCTTTGGTAGATAGCTACTCTGTCAACTATACTTTGTACAAAAGATAGTCACTTTGATGAGAGTAGTTATGGATACCTCGCAGCACAATCTCTGTACTTTGTTTCAGCAGCTTGGCTTGTCTGCAAGCAGTGAAGAGATTGATAAGTTTTTAGCTGTTCATTCTTTGAAGCCAGGTGCTCAGCTGAGTGAAGCTGATTTTTGGAATGAGTCTCAAGCTGAGTTTTTAAGAGCTGCTGTAGCTGAAGATGCGGATTGGGCAGAGGTAGTAGATGAGCTGGATGCTCGGCTACGCCACTAAATGTATACGCAACTATAGGTAGAAGTTAAACAATTATTAGAGGTGCTCTTAGGTGTTCCTTTAGTTGTGAAGCTGGTTGTTGTTCAACCAATTGACATTTTAGGTAAATACAAGGATGTTTCCAGTGAAACTCAGTATTATTGTTATTAGTCTGTTGCTCTCTACTCACTTATTTGCCGAAGAAGATAGGGCTTTGAAAGCTTGTCAAAAGATAGGGATTTGTGTGCCAAATGAGCTAAAGCAAGAGGCGATCAGTAAGTGCAAAGATTTATTATCTGAAGTGAAGGGCGAAATTTCAATTGAGCCTGAGTGGGCAAAAGCCACTACACGTAAATACTCGCGTTATATCGTGGATGGTCAAGTAAAAAGGGACTCTTTTTTCTCTGTTGACCTTTCTGCTACAGCAGAAGGGGGAGAGGAAATTAGCTTTATGTGTGTTTTTGATAAGGAAGATAACTTTGTCAATATCGGCAAGCCAGTAGTAAAAACCAAAGATAATATGAATTTGTATCGTAAAGCTAAGGAAAAAATAAGATCTTAAACTTCATTGTTCCTTCTCCCCTAAGGGGGAGAAGGAACTTGGTTCTGAGTCACTTCGCGAGTTACTTCAATACATTCAATAATGTATAAGCGTCAACAATTCCACCACTTTTCGATAAGCTGGAAAACTTAACCAGCTCAGAATCTTCTGGTGACTTAACGTCTAAGCCTGGGTAATCTCTAGTGGTATACATCAGTAGTTGCTTTAAATAATAGCCATTCATCCAAGGGTATTGTGATAAAGCTAATGCAGCAACGCCTGACACGACTGGGGCTGCCATACTGGTTCCACTGTAAGCGGCATATTGATTATTAGGAGTAGTAGAGAGTATTTTGTGGCCAGGTGCGAATAAGTCGACAGTACGTTTACCGAAGTTACTGAAGCTGGCTACCATGTTTTCACCTTTTTTGTAAGATGAGGCACCTACATCAAGCCAGTTTGGATTACGGTAGCCTGAGTAGAACTTCATAAAGCGATTGGGGAAGTTATCGCTTTCATCGTTGTTCTGGCTGTCGTTACCTGCTGCGTGAACGAGTAAAACTCCCTTACTGGCGGCATATAAAAAGGCAGAGTCTACCACTTCTTTGCGAGGGGAGTAGCTTTTACCAAAGCTCATGTTAATAATATCTGCACCATTATCAACAGCATAACGTACGGCATTTGCAACATCTTTATCGCGTTCGTCACCATTTGGAACAACACGTAAAGCCATGATTTTTACGTTAGACGCAACACCTTTAATGCCTAGATCATTGTTTCGGTCTGCTGCAATGATACCCGCAACATGTGTACCATGGTCAGAATCTGGTCCTATTACATCGTTGTTGCCATAGTTGGATTCCCAAGGATTGTTTGGATCGTCTTTTACAATTTCAGAACGTGGGTCAAAATCGGTATTAAAGTAATAATTTACTTTATTTGAATAATATTCAACGTAGTCATTAATTTTCTCATAGTTGCCAAACCTATCTAGCACAGAAAGTAAGTAGGTTTTAGCCTCAATAATGCTATCGTCGCTGCTAGTTATATTTTCAAGCGATGCTTTTGAAAAGTCTTCAATACCAAGAGTTTCTGTTAACAGCTGTTTAAACTGGCTGGTTTTTTCTTGATACTCTTTTGATTTTTCAAGAGATTTTTTGGCGCTCTCGTACTCATCATGATAATCTTTGCTTACTTTTTCAAAATATTTTTTTTGCTCTTCGTTTAGTTCTTTGCCTGCAGATTTTAAATCTAAATACTTTTTGTACTCACGAGTGACTTCAAGAGTATCAAAGTTCACATGGCTGCCATCTCTACCTCCGATAAAGTTCCAGCCATAAATATCGTCAACATAGCCATTGTTGTCATCATCAATGCCATTGTCTGCTATTTCTCCAGGGTTATGCCAGATTTTCCCTTGTAAATCTTCATGGTGTACATCTACACCGGAGTCAATAACTGCTACCACAACAGGTTTGTAATTATTATGGGGTGTTAACTCTTTATATACTCTATCGACACCAGAGCCTTCAATACCATCAAGTACTGGGCTTTTATTAAACCAATCTTTAATTTCTGCAGTATTATCTAATCGAATACTGCGCTTGAACCGTTTTGCTTTTTTTGCTACTTCGCTTTGCTCAATAATATCTCCCTTGGCATTAGTTAAAGGAGGAAGAGGCTCTATGGCTGACTGGGCGAAGCTAGAAAAGCTAATGCTGCTTAGCAATAAAGTAGATAAGGTTGATGCTGCTATTTGCTTGGTTTTCATTATTATTTTTTCCTTGTGTGGATGTTTTAGCTAGAACAGGAGCTCATAAAAGTAATAAACAGATTTTTAAGTGATTTCTTGTTCTGTTATTTGTTAAGAATGTGTGAGTGTTCTTCTTAATAAATGCCTGCAGTATTTAATATAAAAAATAAACATTAATATATTAGGCAAGCGTTTAATATATGTTTGAATATTAGTAACTTCTATATAATGCAAAGGTGTGCTATTTATCCTGCCTTTATATATTAGCCTGTTTATTATTTGGTTATTGCTTGGTTGTTATTTAATTTTTAGCATAGTGACGGCTGTACATTAGTTATTTTAAATTGTTTTATTGTTTGTGTTGTTAGGCAATCATACAAGATAGCTGCCCATGTGAATAAAAAGCTACTACATTATTTAACTTAACACAACTAAATGAAATAGACTTCTTGGTCATTTATTGGCTTTTAGAACTTTTGTCTTATTTTGAGTATGGAACACTAATCTTGCTAAAGAGCTGCTAAGCTTTTAATAACTTTGTAAATATAGCTGAATGAAAAGGTTTTATAGCGTTAGCCCGCTAAAGTTCAAGAGTAAAAGATAATAGTTGGTGCAAAATGAGATGGTTGGTCATTCTATTGCTTTTTATAAGCACTTTTTCACTATCAGAAAATGAAGATGAAAAAGTGCTTAATATTGTTACAGGTGAATACCCGCCTTGGATTTCAAAAAGTATGAAGCATGGTGGTTTTGCTCAGCATATGACTTCAGAAATATTTGAACGCGCTGGATATCAAGTGAGTTACTTTTACTACCCCTGGGCAAGAACTTTTAAAGAAGCACAAACGGACAAATATCATGCCACTATGCTGTGGTATTATTCCAGTGAGCGGGAGCGCTTATTTTATCATAGTGAATCACTCTATACTGAAGAAGTTGTTTTCTTTCACTTGAAGACAACTGATCTTAAAAATTGGCACTCACTTGAAGATTTAAAGGAATATAGAATTGGAGCAACCCGAGGTTATACCTATACACCTGAGTTTTGGGAAGCATATGAGAATGGTAGTTTGAATATTATTGCCAATAGCTCTGACGAAATTAATTTTAAAATGTTGCTAAAAAAAAGAATTGACTTATTTATATCTGCAACTGTACCGGGTTATAGCTTATTGCTAAAAGAGTTTCCTAAGGATCAAGTTGAAACAATTACTTTCTATCCTCGTGCTTATTTCTCTAATACCAATCATTTGCTTTTTTCTAAAAAAAGGGCTGATGCTCAAGAATTATTGGGTATATTTAATAAAGGTTTGCTAGCTTTAAAAAAAGAGGGCACTTATGAAAGATACTATGACTTGCTGCTAGAGGGCTATTATAGTAAGTAGTCTTGTAAAATAAAAGGTCTTGATTTATGAATATTCCTTAAATCAAGATGCTACAATATTTTTGGTTTTGTTTGAAGGTTGTGTTGGTTGAGTTAATTGACACTGTTTTATACTAATCTGTTTATTAGATTTTAGCTGATAATTTTGAGTTGTATTTAACCCAGGAACGCACTTGACCAAACTGGAGAGGAAAAAGACAAATGGCTTGCCTATAGGTAATAAGCAAGGAATAATCGACTGCTATACCTACTGTTAAGGTATATGATTTGTAAGATACATGTTGTTTACGCGAGTATAGCTAATGAAGCGACGAATTGCTGTAGTTGAAGATGAGGCGGCTATTAGAGAAAACTATCGGGCAGTGTTAACCCGTTATGGCTATGATGTGTCGCTGTATAGTAACCGTCCGACAGCGATGAAAGCATTTCGTGAACAGTTGCCTGAGTTGGCGATTATTGATGTTGGGTTAGAAGACGAAGTCGAAGGTGGTTTCGAGTTATGTCGTGAGCTACGCTCGATGGCTCCACACTTACCCATTATTTTTCTCACAGCAAGGGATAGTGAGTTTGATGCGATATCAGGCTTACGGCTAGGGGCTGATGATTATTTAACCAAAGATATTAGCCTGGAGCATATGGTTGCCAGAATAGTTGCACTATTTCGTCGTATTGATTCATTAAAGCAGTCACAGCAAAATTCACTACAAATAGTAGAAGGACCATTAGTATTAGACCTGGACCGTATGACGGCTGTTTGGAACGATGCACCTGTGCCATTAACGTTAACCGAGTTTTGGCTAGTGCATGCGCTGGCTAAACACCCTGGGCATGTTAAAAACAGACAACAATTGATGGATGCTGCGAATGTGGTATTAGATGACAGTACCATTACTTCACATATTAAGCGAATCAGAAAAAAATTCCTAAAGCTTGACCCTGCATTCACTGCAATTGAAACCATTTATGGGTTTGGCTATCGTTGGCAACCACATTAATCTTACCCCTTTATGCGCCTGCCATTACAGTTGTTATTTATTAGTCTATTCATGCTTGCGTTGCCTTGGGCGGGTTGTCAGTATGTAAAAGAGCTAGAGTCTGCTTTGCGTAAAGGTCAAGAAAATACCTTGTTAGCGAGTGCTCAGGTATTGGCACAGTCGCTTGATGAAGTTGAACAGTTTTATCCTACGACGGCTTATATTAATCAGGCTCCTCCGGCTGACAGGCAATTATATGCTCATCAATTGGCAAGACCAATGATAGTTGATGGTTATGCTGACGACTGGGTACAAGAGCAGCAGCAAATGAACTGGTGGCCAGCCAAGTCAACAGTTGGTCAAGTACAGTTATCAGCTAGTATTGGTATTTATCAGTCTCAACAACAGCAATCTGCTGGCTCACTCTATTTTCATCTTAATATCAAAGACAGCCAGCTACACTATCGCCCTTATCAAGAACAGCGGGTTATTGCGGCGGATTCGGTGTTAATCGAGTTACAACATCCATGGGGGACGCGTTCTGCTTATTTGCTGGATACCAGTGCACCGGGTTTATTAAGAGCTAAGGAAATTACCCATCAGTTTGGTAAGTTAAAATGGGTAATGAGAGATGATATTTATGGATACTGGCAAGAGTCTGCCAAAGGCGTTGCTATTGAGCTACAAATGCCATTATCCATCGTCGGACATAGAGTGGCAGTTAGCTATCTGGACTACCAGCCTGCTACTGATCAGGTGGTTATGTATAAAGTTGGACATTCACCACAGTTGTTAACCATGGCAGAACTAAATCAACATTTACAGTTATTGCCACCACCAGAAGGCTATTTAATCAGGTCTAAGCGACAGTTAGCTGCTCAAATTGCGTCTTATGCTAATAATGTGGATGAGCTATTAGTTGTGGATAGACAAGGTTGGTTGCTTGCCCGTACCTATCGGTTTCAAGATGCTGAACCAGACGAATTTGAAGAAAGTTTTAGTTATGGCTTTTGGCGCTGGTTATACCGTTTACTGTTAGGCGATAAACGACAGTTAGCCACTTTTTCTGAAGTGGAAAACAGGTTTTATAATGAACAGGTACAAGCCGTATTAAAAGGTGAGGCCAATGCTCAGTGGTATCGCTCGTCTAGTGACAAAACCAAGGTGGCAGTGGCCTACCCAGTTAAAAATGAAGTGGGGGTGGTAGGGGCTGTTGTACTTATTAATAGTAGTGATGAAATTTTATCGTTAACTAACTCTGCTTGGCGGGAGCTATTACAGATAACCTTATTAGTTGTGACTGTTTGTGTTTTTGCATTATTTGGTTATGCCAGTTGGTTGTCGTTTCGGATCAAGCGGCTTAGTGGTTTGGCTGAGCAGGTATTGAGCAAAGAAGGTCAATTAATTAGTTATTTCCCAGTGTCTGGGGCTCAGGATGAAATAGGTGATTTAAATAGAAGCTTTTCGGTGTTACATAGCCGACTGATGGAGTATACCCACTACTTAAAAGGCTTATCCAGTAAATTAGCCCACGAGTTACGTACACCACTGGCTGTTATTAAATCGTCATTAGATAATATGGCCTTAGAGCCTTTGCCTGATACAGTAAAAACTTATCAGTCCCGAGCGATAGAAGGGGTAGATCGGTTACGTTACTTGATTGAAGCCATGAGTGAGGCTAACCGGGTTGAACAGAGTATTGCCAGCGCTGAGCCGGAATTATTTAGCTTAAAATCAGTGGTTGAGGGTATGGGGCAAGCTTATCAAAGTGTATACCCTAACAAAGAATTCAAATTGGAAATTACTGATAACAGTTGCCAGTTATGGGGTGAACCTGAATTAATCAGTCAGATGTTGGATAAGCTGGTTAGCAATGCTGCTGATTTTACCACTGATGGCCAGCAAATTGCCATTGAGCTGGCTGTGTTAGAAAATGACTATTTGCTTGCAGTAAGCAACGAAGGGCCATTATTGCCTGAAACTATGCGCCATCAGCTGTTTGATTCGCTGGTTTCCGTGCGAAAAGAAGCCAACAATAAACAACACTTAGGGTTTGGTTTATATATTGTTAAGTTGATTGTTGACTTCTATGAAGGCGAGGTTACTGCTGATAATCTGGATGACTTATCTGGTGTTATTTTCACAATCACCTTACCTAAAGTTAACAGCCTCACTATTACGTAGTTTATCTAGAATCAAGTTCAATCCTTCAATTAAATTAGCTTGTAAGTCCGGCAAAGGTTCAGTTCCCCATTGTGATAGTTCATTAAAGATAGGGGTGTCGACTAATTGTTGGAGAGGCAGAGAGGGTAAAAAATTATCTCTGCATAAATGGATGAATTTTAGGGTGCGAAAGCCATCAAACCAATCAGTAATCGTTGCTTGCCATTGTTGAGGAGTAGGGGGCTGCTTTAATACATGTTGAATTAGCTTATTTATTCCCAGCCACTCTAGTACTTTAAGCACTGACTGACAGTCTGTTGGTGCAAGTTGTTGTGATAGCAGATATTCAGCAAAGGCATGTTGCCAGTCGGTTTGTGAGCTTAGCAGAGTTATTAGGTTTTTATTTAACCAATTAAGTGTTAATTTGAGCCAATAAAAGCAGCCAGGTTGATAGTAGCAATATTCAGTTAGGGGCTCCGGTAATTGACAAATAGTATTTAAAGCAGGTCCAGTACCAAATGGAACTCGATCTGAAAGCCTGGCATTCACCCTGATTGATTGAGAGAGCTGTGTGATGGAGCCTAGTTTCGCTAATTTATTTAAACAGTAAAAATCTTCTCCGCCAGCACGCTTGGGAAACCCTCTTACCTGACAGTAGTAGGAGATATTAATAGTAAGTAGGCTGCCAATAGTATGATAAGCAAAAGGAGAGTTGGCCCAGTTTAGCCCGGCAACATAATATCTTAACTTAATGTCGTATAGCTGTTGGGCAACTTGCTGTTTTTTATAATGATTGGGCTTATAGTGACTGAGTTGCTTGCCATTATCACAGTCAACTGGGGCAGGTACTTCATGACTAAAATTAAATACGGCAGCTGCAGTGATATTTGTTAAGTGGCTACAAGCATTAAAATAATCAACAGGTAAAACGACATCAGCATCAGATGAAAATAACCAATGGTTTAACAGTTTTTGCTGATGATATAACTGGCAAGCAATATCAGCCCCTATTTTTCTGGCTAAACCAACCCCTTGTTGTGATGGAATAACAGAGCCAGGCTGATTGCGATTGACGACTAAAATGTAATGGTGCTTAAGCCATTGATAAAGAGTTAAGTGTTGTTGTTGCCATTGCTGTTGTAGGCTTTGATTGATGTGGTTAATTAACTGGTTATTTTTTGCTATTTTATCATCACTGGCTTGTTCAGGCTGGTTCACAACCAAAATCAGTAAGCAGGGATGAGAGGCTGCTGTAAAAGCAGGGGCTAGCTGTTGTAAAAAGCGGTAGTCTTCATTATAAGCGGGGATAACTAATGCTTGGTGAAATACCACAGGTATATTAGCCGCCACTGCTGCTTCTGGCTCAGCATAAACCGTTAAATATTGGGTAATAGGTGATCGTTTGGCCATCGTTTATTAGAGGTGCCCTTAAGTTAGTGTAGGGCTGCTCTTATGGGCAAATTAGCGACAATATTTGCCTCAAATGCTAACAACTCTTCAAGGCGCTCATCGACTGAGGCTTTATCAACATAGCGATAAGCAAGCTCTAAAAACAGCTCAAAATGACGGCCTTCTGAGCGAGTAATAGCGGTGTAAAACTTTTTTAGCTGCCCTTCTGGTAAAGCCTCGGCGACCAGCCCAAACCGTTCATGGCCACGAGCTTCCACGATACTGGCGATTAATAATCGGTCTAACAAATAAGCTTCTTTGCCTTGTCGAATAGCCTTGCGAAACTCGTTTACATAAGGATCTTTAACATCAGGTACAAGTTGCAAGCCTTGTTGGTAGATCAATTGGGATACTTCGCGAAAATGGCTTAGCTCCTCAATAGCTAAATCAATCATGGCTTTTATCAGCTCAGGTTTATCTGGGTAGTGAGAAACCATAGACATTGCCATGCCTGAGGCTTTTTTCTCAGCGGTCGCATGGTCTAATAAAAAGGCATCAAAATCAGCCATCACTGCTTCAATCCACGCAGCAGGCGTTGCAAACTGCAGCTTGTACATAGTTTGTAGGTATCCTAAAACATCACAAAGGTGGGGATATTAGCCAATTTAATCGCAATCTACCAGGTGAGAGGCTCGTGCAAAACTACTGCGCTTGCAAACACTGCATTAAAAATCGACTTAAAATGCTCATTTATTAGGTATAAACTCCGCTTTTTCGTCAATTTTTGCCTTGTCTTTGCTGCGCTCCTGACTTTTTGCGACAGCCTCGGGGGTAATGAGATAGCACCTTCATGAGAAAGGTGCCAGAAAGTGAAAACCTGATTAACTTGTTAGCGGTTTCTTACCTCTACAGCCTCAATTTTATCGAAAGGCACTAGGGCATCATAAAACTCCTTACCTGTCAGGCTTTTCAGTTGCACCAAGTGCTGGCCTATTGTGCCTACTGTGCCAGAAAGTGTTTTGCCTGAAACCAGGTGAAGAGTCACGGCTTTTTTGGTTTTCTGCATCAGGTAACTTTTAACTGTATCCTGAGTTGAGGGGGCAGTTTTTACCGTTTCAGCAGCATAGTTAGTGGCTGAAAATGCGTATAAAGAGATACACAAGCAAGCAAAAAGAGTGCGTTTCATTATATTACAACCTACGTCTAAAGATTATAGATAGTTTTATAGACTATTTTAGCGAAGATGGTTATTAATATTTTTCTAAATTGAGTAATATCTTTTATTTCAGTATGTCTCTGTGATTAATGCTCTGCGTGTATTAAATCTCCGTTGTATTTTTGTATAATCTTGCTGAATTCACCACTCGTCTTGATCGTTTGCAAACCATGGTTAAACTGGGTAATTAATGCAGGGAGAGTGGTTTTTTTACTAAACATGACATGGATACTGCCTGTGTTGATCATTGGCATGGGGTGTCTGATAATTTGCTTACTTAAGCCGACTTTTTTTAAGTCAATTTCTGTGCCTGGTGGGTAGCCAATAAAACCGTCAATTCGATTGGCGATTAATTTAAAAAAATTATCCTGTTCCGTTTCCGCTATATTTATATACTTCTTGAATAAAGCTGTTTTTAGGAGTTGACTAAATTTGTCACCATAATAATTACCTCGACGAATACCAAGACGAAACTTCAGGTGAGGTAATTCTGTAAGAGTCATAAAGTTAAATTTATGAAGGTCTTCTTTACGAATATAGATAGCAATATATTCGTGTCGATAGGGTTCTGAAAAATAAGCAAACATTTCCCGTTTACTGGTTTTAGAGGCTTGTGCGGCTATATCGAGTAGTCCTTGCTCTAACCAATGTACTTGCCTTTTCCATGGTATGTCCAAGCGAATAATTAATTGACACCCCATAAGGGTGAAGATGGTCTTAATTAGCTCAACATCTAGCCCAGTTAACTGGGCATTTTGATCAAGATAAGACCAGGGCTCGGTGTGAGTATCAAAGCTAACAGTTAAAGGTTTTTTGCATAGCTTGCTGGCATCAATATGGCAACTGAATAGTATCATTAAGAGCATGAATGAAATTTTTTGCAGCTTCATGCTTGAAAGTGTAGCTAAGGAATGTGCATGAAATAACTTCATTACAAACAAAACAGTAAGGCTATTTCTGGAAATATGGTAAACTGCCCAATGACAAATTTTATTTTCTACTGGTTTGGCCTCCATTACTGTAGCCTGCCCTGTTACTGAGGAAACAACTTAATGTCTTCAACACCTTCGCAGCCAACATTTGCGGACTTGGCGCTGACTGATTCATTACTGAAAGCGCTGGATGAAGTGGGGTATGAAACACCTTCCCCCATCCAGGCTGAATGTATTCCGCACTTGCTGGAAGGTAGTGACATTCTTGGCCAGGCTCAAACGGGTAGTGGTAAAACAGCTGCTTTTGCTTTGCCGTTACTGGCCAGGCTTAACCTGAAAGAAACCAAGCCACAGGTATTAGTATTAACCCCTACACGAGAGCTAGCAATCCAGGTAGCGGAAGCCTTTCAAAGCTATGCCAAGTATATGAAAGGTTTTCATGTGCTGCCTATCTACGGTGGGCAAAGTTACTCAGTTCAGTTACGGCAGTTAAAAAGAGGGGTGCATGTTGTAGTGGGTACCCCTGGCCGGGTAATGGACAATATTCGTCGTGGCAGTCTGCAGCTGGATAACCTGCAAGCTTTAGTGTTAGACGAAGCGGATGAAATGCTGCGGATGGGCTTTATTGACGATGTAGAGTGGATTATGGAACAAACGCCAGCCACACGACAGGTTGCGTTGTTTTCTGCCACTATGCCAACAGTCATCAGAAAAGTAGCAAGACAGCATTTAAAAGACCCTAAAGAAGTCAAAATTGCCATGCAAACGGCTACTGCAGAAACCATCAGTCAACGCTATTGGTCTGTGCGAGGGGTTAACAAGTTAGATGCTTTAACGCGTATTTTAGAAGTGGAAAACTTCGATGCCATGATTATCTTTGTTCGTACCAAAACAGCGACCATTGAATTGGCAGAAAAGTTAGAAGCTCGGGGGTATTCTTGTGCGGCATTAAATGGTGATATGCCGCAGAAACAGCGGGAAATGACCGTTAATCGATTAAAAAAACAGCAGCTAGATATTGTCATTGCAACGGATGTAGCTGCACGTGGCTTGGATGTTGAGCGAATTAGTCATGTGGTGAACTACGACATCCCATATGATACTGAAGCTTATATTCACCGAATTGGTCGTACTGGACGTGCTGGACGAGAAGGACAGGCTATCTTATTTGTTGCCCCTCGTGAAATGCGTATGTTACGGGCAATTGAAAAAGCCACTAAACAAACAATAGCAGCAATGGCTTTGCCATCACCTAAGGATATCAATGATCAGCGAATTGAGCGCTTCAAGCAACGGATTACAAACACATTGGCAGGTAATGAGCTGGAGTTATTCTATAAGTTAGTATCTGAATACCAGGCAGAACACGAAATTGATGCGATTAATATTGCAGCGGCTTTAGCTAAAATGGTACAAGGTGAACAGCCTCTATTGCTGAATTTAAAGCCTGAAAAATTTAAAAGTGAAGAGCCGGAAGAAAAAGGCAGAAAGCGCAGGCAGTACAGCCATCAGGCAGAGCCACTAAAAGCCCATCCAGATATTGAAATGCAACGTTACCGGGTCGATGTAGGGCGTGATCATGGTTTGAAGCCAGGTAACTTGGTTGGTGCTATTGCCAACGAGGCAGATATAGAAAGCCAGTATATTGGTGAAATATGCATATACGATGAATTCAGTACAGTTGACTTACCTGCAGGCATGCCTAAAGATGTGCTACAGCTATTAAAAGGTGTTTATGTTTGTAGCCAAAAGCTGAATATAGGTACAGCAGGTAAAGAGCTTCCTGT
Organism: Spartinivicinus poritis; assembly: GCF_028858535.1. NCBI lineage: Bacteria > Pseudomonadati > Pseudomonadota > Gammaproteobacteria > Oceanospirillales > Zooshikellaceae > Spartinivicinus > Spartinivicinus poritis. Next base: position 43,381 of record NZ_JAPMOU010000034.1, on the reverse strand, counting down.
CACTGAACGTAAGCCTAAACGGCATAAAAAGAAGGACTCGTTTAAAGGTAGCAAACGACGTAAAAGTAATAGTAATAGCAGCAGGCAAGCTAAAAGCGGTAAAAAAACAAAGCCTGTGAAAAAATAACAACAGGATTTTTGAGCTCGGTTATTTCTCATACTTTTTCCTGTAAAAGCTAATGAAATAACTGAGCTAATAGATCGAATCTTTCACCAGAGCATACAATTTTTTCTATAGCTTACTGAAACCCAAGGGCTTAGAATTTAAAGCTCCTCTAAAAATAATTACTTCTGAGGGTGTTTATATAATTTCACTACTTGAAAGTAATTCAGTTAATTGTTCAAGGTGAAATTTTCTTGAGCCCTTAACTAATACACGATCCTCTTTAGTGGCATAATTAGAAATATAGTTAGCTATATTATCAATTGAATTGAATCTTAATAAATGATAATCGATATTTTTTAGTTCTGAATGAGCTTGAGCGAAGTTTTTGCCAATTGTAATGACTGTTTGTATATTTAAATAAGATAGCTGCTTTAAAATTTGAATATGAAAAAATACACTTTTTTCACCTAACTCAAGCATATCAGAAAGGATTACAATTTTTTTACCTTTGGTTTGTATTTTACTGAAACATAATAAAGCCTGCTTAACAGAAAAAGGGTTGGCATTATAACAATCTACTATCCATTTGCCGTAGGGGGTATCAATAATTTCTGAACGCAAATGTGGTGGTTTAAATTGACTTAACCTCTGTGAAATTATAGGCAGTGGAATATCTAACTTTGAGCAAATTGCAATACATGCAATAGCATTATATAAGTTATGAGTACCAGGTAACTGTAGATTAAAGCAGGTATCATTTATAACAAATGTGGGTAGTTGCTCGTTATTCCATAATAAAACACTTGGCTTAAAGTTGCTGCTATTAACACCAAAGGTAATTAGTTGGGCATGATCAACATTAATGTTTTTGTTGAGTAAAGAGTCATCAGAGTTTATAAAAGCGATATGATTTGGTTTGTCAATAATAATGTTGCTTTTTTCATTTAATACACCATCTAAGTCATGTAACCCCTCTAAATGACTGTTTTGAATATTAGTGATAACAGACCAGTGTGGTTTAATCACATTAACTGACTCTTTTATATCTCCGGGGCTATTAGTACCCATTTCAATAATAGCTAGTTCGGTGTTTTCGTGTAACTGTAAAGATGTGAAAGCAATACCAATTGCATTGTTATAGTTTTTAGGGGTAGCAACAGTATTAAAAGTATCTTTACATACATGTAAAACCATATCTTTAGTCGTTGTTTTACCACAACTACCAGTAATAGCAATCACCTGTGCTCCAATAGTAGACGCATAAACGGATGCATACTGTTTTAGCGTAAGTTCAACTTTGTTTTCAGGTACTCCAAAAATATTTGATAAGAGATATAGATTTTTATATAAACACTCTCTAACAGTAGTCGCGCTTGTTAGTACAGAGTTTAAATGAGGCTTTATTTTTTGTATAATTTCGATAATATTTTTTTGATTAGACATTTTTTGTTAAAAGCAGTTTTATATTTATAAAAGAAGAAGCTAAAAAATTGAATGTAGTCAAAGGGACATAAACTCTTATGCCCTTACCAGAGTAAAAATTAGGATTGATGGATTTATAATATTCATAATGAGGAGAGCTGTTGTCAGGGATACGCTTAAACCGACCAATATTGGGGATTGTAGGTTTTACTTTGAATTGCCAAGGATTGTCTATAGTGGCTAATTGGCAACCTTTTGACATTGCAACCCTATATGTAATTTTTTTTATAACTAATGATGGGGTAAATTTATAGTTTGGATAAAATTCATATACCCTTTGGGCGTGAAATAAATAGGAAGCGGGAGATGTCGTGGATGAAATACATACGACTTTTGTAAATGGATATTTTAATTTTAACTTTATAAAGGAATAAAAGAAGTACTTTACTAATATATAAGTTGGTTTGTACTGTAAGTCAAAGTAAATACTTGTTCCTAAAGCAATGAACTTAAGTTTATCTATTTTTTCTAAGTTAATACTTACAACTGTGAACCCGATAATTCGGTCTTTATCATTATAAAACAATGCTAATGAGTCGGTTCCTGACCGCGGTAAGATTTTACGTTTAAAGTTATCAAAGTTAACGTTAGTATGAGTTAACGAAAAAATTTGATAAAGTGTTGTTGCATACTTTTCTATTAGAGAGGTAGTTACCTCTTGTGGTCTGTAGTGTTTATAGTAAGTAACGGCTTTCCTTATGTTCACGCTATGAATAAACCCCATAATATTTATCACTTTTAGAAATGGTTAAGTTAATTTTTTGCTATGTCAATAACAAAAAGCCGTAAAATTTTATAATGTATTGGTTTGTAGGAGATTATCTCGAAACAAATGATGTAAACCAATAATGAGAGTGATGCTAAGTAGTAGGCAGTGTGACTACACAAAACTGCATGATATGCTGTTTATATTATGGATGTTATAAACTTGGTTATAAATATAAAAAAATTGTAATTAACTAATTATTTATAATAATAGGTGTTTATAAAAACTAATCTATTTTTAATTTTGATGTTATTTTTTAACCTTGTGAGTATGTAAGCATTTGTTGTGCTATAAATACATGTGCTTGAATATTGTGGATGTAAACAATAAGTTGCATTTATATTGCTGAAATATAAATGATGCATTACAAAATAGTATATATTGATTTAAATCAATTCAACTATTTAATAAAGGAAACTATGTTTATGAACGTAAAGGACTTAATCCCCTGGAATTGGCTTAAAGATGAAGAAGAGCATGAAGCTAAAAATTTAACTACAAATAGGTCTTATGATCCGATGACCAATCCACTCGTCCAATTTCATAAAGAAGTTGATCGACTGTTTGACAGTATGTTTAAGGGCGTAGGCTTACCAAGTTTTTCAGAAGAGTGGTCAAGAATGCCAAACAGTTTGTTTAAGCCTAGCGTTGACATTAGTGCAAAAGATAAAGAATACGTAATTAGTGTAGAAGTTCCTGGTGTTGATGAAAAAGACATTAAACTGGAAATGAGAGATAATACACTAATCATTAGTGGTGAAAAGAAACATAAAAAAGAAGAAAAGGAGGAGCATCACTATCGAGTTGAACGCAGTTATGGAAAGTTTCAACGTATGCTTGCGATACCTGAGGATGCTAATGCTGATGAAATTAGGGCATCATTCAAAAATGGTGTTTTAAGTATAAAACTTCCTAGAAAAGAGCTTCCAGAAAGTAAGACAAAGAAAATAGAAATTAAAAAAACTGGCTAAAGTAAATTGCCGGTTTTTCGTATGAGATGGGCCTAAATAATTATATTGATTATTTACTACAGGCCCATAAATAAAGTTGAAGTTTTAATACTAATTGAATAAGCAAAAATATTCCATTTAAGAGTGTTTGTGGCTATAGCCATAAGTGGTTGATCATTAGTTATTATTAAAAAATAATCAAGGAGTGATTTTGACATTGCTATACTTTAACGATATTAACCAAAATAATAAAGAAGTTGGCGGCAAAGCTTATAATCTAGCATGTTTATATCAAGGTAAGTTACCTGTGCCAGAGGGCATTATATTAACTGCTTTACCTACTAAGCAAGCTGAATGGGATGAAATTTTTGATTGGTGGAATAGTATAGGCTATAAGCCACTTGCTGTAAGAAGTTCTGCGAGTGATGAAGATGATAGCCAAGTAAGTTTTGCTGGGCAAAATAATAGCTACTTGAATGTCAGAGACAATCAAACTTTACAAATAACAGTCACTAAGTGTTTTGATTCAATAAATAAAATTTCTTCTAAGGTATATCGAGAACACTTTCTGGGAAAGACAAGCAGTGGAAGTATGAATGTGCTTGTACAAATAATGGTTAAACCAAAATTTTCTGGTGTTTATTTCTCCTCAGACCCTAGAGGAAAAAAAACTGGTGATTTGATTGAATTCATAGAGGGGTACGGGGAAGCTTTGGTATCAGGGAAGCAAACACCATACAGAATTTATGGAGGAGTTCTACAAGAAAATCACTCGATGTGGAAAAAAGCATTCACAGACGATATTCAGAAAATGGGTGAAATAGTTAAAAGTCTACTAGGTGTTGAAGTGGATATGGAATGGGCTATTGATGAGGAAGATCAATTAAAGCTATTACAAGCTAGACCAATTACTGCGGCATATACTTACTCAACACATTTAAGAATTGTTGAGCAAGAGCTAGAAAGACTTCATCATCAATATGATCAAAATACAACCTGGGATGGACAAACATTTGCTGAATGGACAGGTATACAAAGTTATATAACATACACTCTTTGGCAGAAAGCATTTTCACCACATAATGCATTTGGAGATGCATTAAAAAAATTAGGTTATTTAAGCTTTGTTGATAATGACTTTTCTCCTCATGAATCTATTCTAGATAGAGTCTTTGGTAGGGCTTATATAAATCTAAACAAGATGTTTCCTTTATACTTTGGACCTATTCCATATTCAATAGACTTAAAACCTAGACCGCATTTAAAATTTAGTATTAAGGAGTTAACTGCACAATCTTTAATAAGAACTCCTCTTGCAATTTATAATATGGTCAAGGTTGGCTGGAATTTAAGTAGTAGACGTAAGTATTGGCAGGATCAGTGTTTAAGAGAGTTAGCAAAATTTAAGCATAAAATGGATAGGCCATTTGATCCTACTATGTATCAAAGCTGGGAAAACGTAGAGTTACTAAAGAGGTTTGCTAAAGAGTGTCATGTTTTTACAAAAAATAGTCTATTATGGCCATTTATTTTAATTATTTTAACAGAAGCGACGCTGCATTCACTTGAGGCTATTTTGAGTAATTTGCTGGGGGAACAGCAGGCAAAAAAAACGTTAAAACGATGGATGGCTATTGGTTTAAAAACAGTTAGTTATGAAATGAATAGATATTTTAAAAGAGCGTGTGAAGATGTTAATAAACAACCATTTTTTATGGCTAGGTATGGTCATCGAGGAGCAGGTGAGCTGGACCTATCCAACCCTAGGTGGATTGAGTTAGGTCAAAAAGCTTTTGTTAACCTTAAAAAAATTGGATCAACTAGTGAAGAAATCAATTATGCTACAGATAAAGTAGAAGACGAAATAAATAACTTGAAAACATTTAAAAAATCGATAATTTTACAAGAATGGCAGTTGTTGAAGTCTATGCTTGAGCTGAGAGAATCATGGAAAATGGAGATTTTGAAGCCTTTTGCCCATATAAGATATATTGCTCAAGAAATTGGTAAAAGAAGTAAGCTATTTGATGATATTTATTTGCTAGGAGTCGATGAAATTATAAATGATGAGATTATTTCGCCAGTGAACATATCAGATGAAATTATAGGAAAAATAAAAGATAGAAAACAGCAATCACTTGTTTTTAAACGTTATTCACTACCGATGATTGTTAGTTTAAATAAGCTGGATGAGCTTATTTCGGGTAATCATTCAGAAGAGGCTGATTGCTTGGATGGTGAACCCATTTCTCCTGGCTTGGTTTATGGCACTGTTAAAGTAGTGAGTGATATTAGTCAATGTGACATGGATTCACTGCCTGAAGATACGATAATAGTTGCTGAGTCAACAGACCCTGGGTGGACGCCTTTATTTACTAAATCAGTAGGAATTATTGTTGAAAAAGGAGGGATTTTATCTCATTCCGCTATTGTTGCAAGAGAAATGGGAATTCCTGCGATAAGTGGTATTCGAGATTGTATTAATAAGCTTAGGGATGGGCAAAAAATTTGTTTAGACGGAAACAACGGACATATTAGTTATGAATTACATTAATGATAGTGTAGAGTATATACCTCTTATTGTTCCTACAGTACTTATTCCTTTTACAATATTAAGTGTTGCAATAAGCGTTGTTGCTGCATTTATTGCTGGCTTGTTTGGAATAAAACTAAAAACTGAAGGGCCAAAACAGTTACTTGAAATTTTATTAAAGCCAAAAGTGTTATTTGTAGCACTGGTTGTTAATATATTGATCTATGGGGGGTACAAAGGTTATCAATATGTCCATAATTTACCATCGTTTGAATGGGTTATTAATAAGCAACACCAGCCGATTCAATTAGGAGAAGTGAATTATTCTGAATTACTAAGTCGGTCCAATAAATCTCAGGAGTCAAATTTACTTCCTAAATCTTTTAACTCAATAAAACAGCAATGGAAAATTAAGTTGCCTATGGGAGCCTTTAGAACAGGAGCTTTAAGTGGCAATTCTCTATTTTTTGGAGCTGATGATGGCTATATTCATGAGTTATCAACTGAAAATGGCCAAACATTAAGGAAGTTTTTTATTGGTACTATAGTAACGCCTTCTCCAATAGTGTTTAATGGATACTTATTTGCAGGTGAGGGTACTCATGACACGCACCATGCGCGTATTTATAAGATTAATTTAACCACGGGTAAACATGAAGCACCTTATTCAACAAAAGGTCATACAGAAGGGCAACCTGTTATTGGAAAGTATCAAGGACAAGCATTGTTATTTGCCGTTGCAGGAAGTGATGGAATACATGCAATTGATCCTCACACAATGAAGCAAGTGTGGCATCAAACTCCCGGTCATATGGATGCAGCCGTCAGAGTTGATGACGGTATTGTTTATGTAGGTACAGGCAGAGAAAAAGGAGATAGTCAAAAACACCGTTCTTATGCGATTGCTTATGAATTTATGACAGGAAAAGAGATCTGGAAGCACGAAATACCTGCATCCAGTTGGATGGAACCCGCAATAACATCTGAATATGCTTGCTTTATTATGGGAGAAATTTATTTTGAAACAAAATTAGGTGGTGTGAATTGTTATGATAAAGTAACAGGTGAACCACAGTTCAGTATATTAAACAAATCCCCTGTGATTGGAATACCATTTGTATTAAATGAAGACATAATATTTAGTGACCTATCTGGGCAAGTATGCCGTATAGATACTTCAAAAAGAACTAAAAAATGGTGTTTTGACTCTGAACTAACTGGTAAACATATGACCTCAGTCTCATACGATTATGAGACAAATATTTTAGCTTATACGACAGCTAATAAGGGGGTAATGTTTTTAAATCCTTCAACAGGAAAACTACTCCATCACTACTTGCCTTCAGTAGAAGAAGGTCAGTGGGAAAAAACTTATGCCAGCGCCATTTCAGTTGGGTCAAACTGGGTAACAGTTGATATAGAAGGTAATGTGCGAAAGCTTTTACTTGAGTAGAGCAATATACCTTAAAATAGTTTTTGAGAACAAAATTGAACTAATGATACCTATAGAATAGCCTATTAGGTGTGGGTCAATTAGAGTATACTTATAAGGAAATAAGCTAATTATATTGGTTTGATTTAGTAGTAAAAAGCAGAAAAGAATTATACAAATGACCCACTTTCTTTCTTTAAGAAGGTAAAAACCAAGCATTCCAAAAATTGCAGCTGATGATCCTGATAAGATTATAGGTTTTTCTGAAAAATTAAACTCATAAAATATTGCTATCATTGCCAGTGAGGATAAATGTGTTAAGAAAAATATCAATAATGTATTTGTTTTCCCTAGTTTTTTTTCACATATTGAAGAAACAATAAGTAGCATAATTAAGTTTGATATCAAATGTTCTGCTGATGAGTGAAAAAAAATTGATAATAAAAAAGGTAAGCCAAAAGCTTCGGCCCACTCCATAGGGTTAAATGTTAATAGCTTCAGCCATTGTGATTGGGTGGTAGTACCAAATAAGGTACTTTTTTCAAGGATACTCCAAAAAAATAAATTAAATGTAAGTATTATTACTGTGATAATGAAGGTTATTGAAGAGAAGACTGCTTTATACACGTGATTTCCTTATCGTTTAAGCTATTAGAGGTGGCCTTTTATTATAAGCTATTTACAAAGTTTATAGCTCTATAAAATGAAGTATAGTGGCAACAAAGGGTTGGTAAACACTATACTTATTGTATCCATGTTTCCACTATATTAGTTTGCTGTAAGAGGGTGTGACATGGCTGGCCACCAAAAAAATCTTGTTAAGATTCAGCATGTTACAATGAACTTTGATCATATCGATATCTACTTAAATGATGGAACGCATATATATGCTCCTTTAGACTGGTTTCCACATTTACCTAATGAAAGTATACATGACAGAGCAAAATGGGAAGCTATGCGCTGGTGGGTATGGCAACACCTAGCACACTTACGACATAATAAACCTAAGCTTCCTAAGCGTTAGCCTGAGTTGCTGATATCTGATGAAGTATTGTGGCAAGTAAAACCATACCAAGATGGCTCTAATTCGAAATTTTACTATCAGAGCTCACAGCAACTTTGTCTCTTCCTGAATTTTTTGCTTCATATAGAGCTGTGTCTGCACGACGATATAATGAGTCGCAATTTTCACCTTGTTGTAATGACGCTACCCCCAAAGAGATGGTTCGGCTGATTTGGGTTTGGTTATCTGTTGTAACTATTACCTTGCTTACGGCTTCTCTAATGCGTTCTGCAGTTTGTATTGCATGTTCTTCAGTGCAAAAAGGTAGTAGAACAGCAAATTCTTCGCCACCCACCCGTGCTATTACTTCACTACTTCTCAGGTTCTTTTGTGCTATTTCAGAAATAGCAATTAAAACTTTATCACCTGCTGGATGACCATAATGGTCATTTATCTGTTTAAAATGGTCAATATCGTAGATAATCAAGGATAGGGGGATTTGGTGTCGTTTAGAGGAGTTTACTTCTTCAACTAGACGATTCTGGAAATAACGCACATTATAAAGGCCAGTTAAATGGTCTCTAATCGCTAGTTCATCAGATAAGCTTTCGTTATGGCCAACATACCAACCAAAACACGCAAAGGCAACTGTAGTACCCACTAGCATATATAAGTAAACACCTGTATATTCTACAAGCTCAGTCCAGATTTCAATATCTTGAAGATAGCGAATTAATAGCCAACCTAATGGGGCCCCCGTAGCTAATACTGCCCCTTGAAATGCTCTAATAAATGGCTTACTCAGTTGATTGAACATGAGATGAATATATCTTTACCAAATAATCTCTTAGTATACTCTTCGTAATAGGCTTTGAAGGTTTGCTGTTTTTACTCTTTATAAAAAGTATAACAATTGTTTAAAATTTATGTTGGATAAGAAAGAATATTTTATAGAATGAAAGGATAAAGTTGGAAATGAAATAAAACTGAGGCTTGTTATAGTAAATCTCTTTTAGAGTCACAAAATATAATTGCTTCATCTATGACACCTTCACAATAGGTATCATTTTTATTAAGCTTTATACAATGCTGCTGCTTCCAATCAGCTGCTTTTATGAAATCACTTGCAGGTGGAATATTTTGGCAAAAGTTTACATCATATTTTGCTATAGCTAGGCATTCACTTAAAAAAAATCGGTTATGTAAAGTACATTGTATAGACTCGCAATGAGCCATCATTTCATTAACCTTGTCAAGGCAGGCAAATGAATCAGCTTCTTTCGCAAATTCTCCAGCCTCATTCATAACTTTTTGAGTATCTGCTATAAATTGTTCTCCGTGTCGGCTCCACCAGTAGTAGCCGAAGGATGCTAAAGCAATAGTTATTAATATAAGAATACCAATAATGATTAATAGTACTTTCATTTTACTGCTCTGAAATGCTTGGTAGACTACTTTATTAATCTAGCATTAAACATTAAAAATGATAGTTTTTCAGTAGATATCCTTTCTATAAATCTGATATTAAAACTTTTCACCTACTGGCTTGTCCTGAAACCTATTCACATTGGATATACAAACATTGTATAGGCAATAAACATGTCTAAAATTCTCTAACTTAAGTAAAGGTATTTTTTATTGTATACATACTATGGCTGGATATCGTGAATCTATAAGTATAGGTCTTCATAAAATATATATTATTTAATGACTATGGTTGAGTACGAATATTGCGTTGTTTTATTTGTGGTCTTAATTGTAAATTAGTGTAAATTTTCTTTTCTGATAATTGGTAAATAACTATATTTCAATTCTCGAAGATGCCTCTATGTAAAAAAATTGAATTAAGATTATTAGTGCTTACAGTAAAAATGTGCTATTGCTGATTCCGCTTTGTGTTGTTTGTTTTCTATAATCCATATTGGCCGAATAAGGAAATGAACTCGATTTAAAGGAATAATTTGCAATGAAAATAATATATAATAGAGCGCAGCAAGTGGTGCTGCTTGCTGTCTTTGTCTTGTCTAGTAGTCAGGCAATATCATCATTGATAGATATAAAAAAAGATAATACCATTACTCTTTCAGAGAGTGCTTATTTATTAAATGACTTCAAAAGAGTAAAAGTAAATAAGATATATAGACTGATAGTACCTTATAACATGACTAGCCTATCATTTGTGGGGCAAAGCAAAAATTTTAATGTAGTTATGAGCAAAGAGAAAGATGACTATGAGCTAAAGTGTACTTCATATGCAATTAGTAATGATAAAAGTATTTGTTTAGTCACAATATCTGATAAAGGTTTGTACTATTTAAAAATTGAAAGTGCTAACCATAATGCTCATTTTATAAATATGCAAAGTAAGTATACAAATAAAAAAATACCTATAATTAGAACCTCTGGATATTGCTATGAAGAGGTTATTAATGGTGGTGTTGATATTACTGATTTAAAAAAGAAATTTAATCGATACAATTGGTTGCAAACTATTATATCCGTTTACGAAAGGCGTTGGCAAAGCGGGGCTAAATTAGTGAAAGCCCAAGCCAACGACCCTTATTTTTCTCAGTTTGTAAATAAAACAAGCTTTAATAAAATGGCTGAATCTTTAATGGTTGCTATTCATGAAGAAACTCATATGTATGATCTTGATTCTAGCCGAACAGAGTGGGAACAAAAATTAACTGCATATGTTAACCGATTTTGGCAACCGAAAGTGCCTATTCATGGTGGTTTTCCACGTAGAGAAATTATTCCTTTATTAGAATCAAATGTGACGAAACCATGGGATGATCTATATTTGCGCGATCGAACCCAGGGCAGTTACTTAATGCAAGGTGTGTTAAGTGAACTTAATGCAGGGCTGACAGGGTTAGTTGGTGTAGCTGTTGTGGGTGAATATGTAGAAGGATATGGTGCAAGTAATGCTATGGATAGTGCAGCGGCTTATATGTATCATTTACAACTCTATTTGAGACAAGCTAAAGAGTCTCACTTCAGTTATTATAATAAAATAAAATCAGAAAAGCTTTTCAGAGACTTTATTTTGATTCAATGGCTTCGATTGCATTACTATGTCAAATTAGCAAAAAATTTTTCTATATTAGGTACAGATTATCAAGAAATTTTAGACTTATTGTACAGGCCTAATAATATCAAAGCTATAGAAGAAATTACTGGTCATTCAGTACAGTTGAGCGGGAATAAAAATTGTTTGGCTGATGATGACACATTTGAGCCACCATTTTAAGTAAATCAAAACATTCTTTTTCAGAAATAAATTTTATAGCTAATATAGCTATAAATGAAGTTTTTGGGTAGTAATAAAACAACTTTAAATATTATATGGATATTTTTTGTAAAGGATGACATTATGAAAGATACTTTAACAAAGTCGTTTGCGATAATCTTATCATCATGTATAGCTGGTGTTGTATTTGCCGATAATAGTAATCTTAATAACCAGTATGTGGGTGATCAGGCTTTATACAACGATTCTGACCAGTCTAATGGTCCTAAAGATAAAAAGAGAAAGCCAAAAAGACCACCACCTTTACCTCAACAAGCATTTGTCGATGTGAATGGTGATGGTAGCCTTGATAAAGTTGCTTGGGGGTCTCCTAGGCACTCTGTTTCAGTCACTTTTTTAGGTTATGGCGATGGGACATTTAGTAAAAAAGGAGTATTTCACGGTGACAAGCACCTGCCTAAGAAAGCACCTAAAATCCTCAACTTTGCTGATGTAACCAATGATGGAAGAGCTGATAAAATAGTGACAGTTGTGCCTCCTATGAAGAAGCCTCGGCCAAGACCTGATGACCATGATGTAACTGCAGACCCTCATCCCAAGCCTAAACCCAAACATCCACCTAAGACATTAGTTTACTTAGGTATGGCTGATGGTACTTTCTCTAAAAGACCAGTTGGTATTGAAGGTGAGTAATTATCTGGATAGTTGATGAGCTTAAATAGGATAACTCAATAGAAATGTAAACATCTGTTGAGTTATCCTTACTTTATTCAATAGAAAAAGAGTTTTTTGCTGTTGCACCTTTTAAACAAGGTGGCGTATTTGGAATTGACTTATTAGAAGCATGATAGTGATAAATACCAAAAGGATATTCAAGAGTAGGGCCAAAATGTCCATTGCATTGATCATATTTAGTTTGTGTCATACCAGGTAAGTCTTTATCTGCATAAAGAGGATACCCATCCATTGCATAGCCAAGAAGTGCATATGAATCTTGGGTAACATTGGAGCAAAAGACATCATAAATATTATTATTCTTTAATACATGGTTTATTGTTTCAGGCTGCATATGAAAGTGGTAATAACCGGAGGGGTCCACATGTCCACCACATGGATCGATGGCTGGAACATTACCTGCTACTCCAGTACCTCCATCTGGCAATGGTGCTCCATTTACGACCGAAGGTGCAGGGCCTTCAATAGGGATGCCGTTTAAGGTAAATCCGACCATATCAAACACGGTGTTATTAGGTGATGGCACTGCTAAATCAATGGGAAAGATGGGAAAAGTATAAGTAATGATTAAACTATCATCTCGCTGTGCTTCGAAACAATAGTTGAATTGACTACCAGTATTTTTAGGAGGACTTATTCTGATATTGCCTTGGTCATCTACAATATCATATCCATCATTTTCCATAGATTCAAAAAATGTTCTTTTAAGCACCTGAAAGCCAGGGTTTGTTATGCCATCGTAGTTATATAACCCTCCTGTATCATCTAGTGTTTTGGGGCAGTAAGGCCCATCTGCAATGGGATTACTGTTAAATGAGAGTTGGTAACAAAAAGTGGGTTTGTCGTTTTCTAGAACACATGGGATAACGATGACCTGCTTGATGTAAGGAGTGTTGATTATAGTTGAGCTAAGCAAGTGCTTGTTTATAGCAGGTGATGAGTTGTCAGCACTTGCAGAGTAGGAGTTAGCTAACAATAAACCTAAGAAGATAGAACCCATGAAGATAGGTTTTATACTTGTACTCTGAAAAGGCAAAGTTATACTCACTTTGTGCTTAAGAAGTAATAAGGTTTAAGAAATAACAAGATGAAAGCCAATTCCTGCGATAGATGCTCCAATATAGCGAAGTAATTGGAGCCCATGTTTTATTTTTGTGGCACTAAGGCCAATCAATACTCCAATAATATGAATGCCAGCAGTACCTATTATAAAACCTAAAGCATATAATTGGGGTTCAGCTAAAAATGGCATTTCAGTACCATGGGCATGACCATGAAAGATAGCAAAAAAGCCAACAAAAAGCATTGTTATTATAAAAGGAATTTTTTTGTCAGCTGCAAGGACAATACCTAAAATAAGTACTGAAAACGCTATGCCTAACTCTACAGAGATTAATGGTACCTCTTTTATACCAAGTACTCCTCCAGTGAGCATAAAGCTAACAAAAGCTAAAGGAATTACCCAAATAGCTGTTCCTCCTATTTGAGCGCTTAAAATACCTACACTCAACATAGCTAACAAATGATCAAAGCCAAGAACTGGGTGCGTTAAGCCAGAACCAAAACCACCACCAAAGCCTATTTCGTGACTATAACCTATATTAGGAAGAAAAATTAAACTACTTAATAATACTATAATGATTCTTTTCATACGAAAGTTACTATAAATATAAAATGAGTTTGTTGAAAAACTTTTATTACTTTGCTTGTGGTCTTACGGTAGATATCCGTTTAATAGTGCATCGTTCTCTAAAGTACTTATCTTCTTCCATTAGTACAATATCAACAGGCGTTTCATTTTTAAAAGCTGTTAAAGCGAATTTAATTAGATGCTGTCTATCTTCTGTATTGCGTATGGCAGCACGAGTAGTATCACAATTTGGTGAGTTATAGCCACCTTCAATTTGTATCTGAACAAGATTAGAATGAATATCGTCATCAGGTCCGGAAAAACTTATACCTGTAATTTTCCCGGAAGCATTTGTTATTAAAGAGTGTGCTGATAATAAAGCAAACAGTAGTGTTATGTAAGTTGTTTTTTTTGACATTATTAAATTCCTTTTAGTTTTCAATAGTTTTTGCTGTTGTATAAATTATTCAATAACCAATTGATCTTTAGCAAGATTACCTTTTAGGCAGGTTGGTATGTTTACTGGAGAGTCGATATCTGCATGATAATGATACTCCCCCCAAGGATAGTGTAAAGTAGGGCTGACATGTCCGTTACACTCATCAAGGTCAGTAGGAGGCATGCCGGTAAACTCAAAACTACCATAAATAGGAAAACCATCCATCGCGTAACCAATTAATTCAGAGTCAAACTTTTGATAAACTCCTTGACATTGAGCATCATAAATATGATTTTTTATAAATATGTTATTGATTGTTTCTGGAAATATATGTGAGTGATAGAAACCTTCGTTTATGTGTCCACCACATGGATCTAATGCTGGAATACTTCCACCACGCTGGCCATCAGGACCTGTTACAACCGAAGGGGGTAAGCCATTAATGGGTAGCCCAATCAATGAGAGTCCAACTATATTTGATGCACTACTCATTGGGGTTGGCTCTGCAGCATAGCTTGGGTATGCTGGGATATAATAAGTTAATTTTAAGTTGTAGTCATGCTCTGCTTCAATACAGTAAGCATACTCAGGATTACTTGGGGGTTGCCCAGGTATTGCTAATGCAAATCGGATATTGCCTTGGTCATCAACAATGTCATAACCATCTTTTTCCATATCTTCAAAAAGATCTCTTTTCAATACTCTTAGACCAGGGTTAGTTTTACCATCATAAATATAAATGCCCCCTATATCATTGAGTGTTTTGGGACAATAAGGGCCATCTTTTATAGGGTTACTTTTCACAGCAAGTTCAAAGCACAATGCTTCCTGATTATTTTCAAGTGTACACTTAACTAAAGAGATATTTTTTAAGAAGTGCTCTGTATTGAAATAAGCGGGATTGAGAACTACTGATTGAGGTGTATAAGTGTTTGCTATAGGCTTAGCATTGCTAATGCCAGTTAATCCGCTAGATATAAAAACTATGCTTAGAAGCTTGTAAAAGTTGTTCATGCGAATTTCCTTCTATCCACTTTATATATTTAAAGTATGCTTGATTTTTTGCATGATAATATACTATATAAATCTTCTGTTTTATTGTGTAGTTGATAACAAGAGGGTGTAAATCAGTCAAATATCTTTACGTAAGATTTACACTAGCTTGTTGGTTGGGCTCAC
Source organism: Spartinivicinus poritis (assembly GCF_028858535.1). NCBI lineage: Bacteria > Pseudomonadati > Pseudomonadota > Gammaproteobacteria > Oceanospirillales > Zooshikellaceae > Spartinivicinus > Spartinivicinus poritis. Next base: position 27,873 of record NZ_JAPMOU010000034.1, on the reverse strand, counting down.
GAATAAAAGCAAAATAGTGCTAAAAAGTTGACTATAATAGCCGTTTATTATCTGTAAAATGCTTGTAATATATTGGTAATATTGAGTGAATGTAAAGCCTGTTGATGGTGGCTGGTTAATTTGCTATTAATTTTAAGTTGGTGGTAGTTTGATATCTAGTAATATAAATATAAGGTGTAAAATAATACTCAAATTTATTTGTTTTATCAGTAAGCTGCTTTTATAAGGCATAGAGCTTGTATTAAGGCAATTAGATAATAACGGAATAGTAGGTCATTACCTTACGTCTCACAATTATAGAAATATTAGTTTTTAAACTGGGCTATTGTATTCCTGCTATTAGTGTATTTTCCTTATATAAGTATTGAGAAAGTTAGCTTATTGGATATCTCTAAAAACAATCTTTAGAGTAAAAATAATGTATATAAAAACTATTAAGGACAACAAAAATGAGACGCCGTACTTTTGTCAAAGGACTAAGTTTTGGATTGACTGCTGCATCAGCAGGAGTTGCTGCTGTAAATCTATTTAGCCCAGCTGAGTCTCTCAAAGCAAACCAATTAAAAGCGATAAGTGATTATAATCGACTGAATATTCCTCCATTGCTTGAAAACCCATATGCTAGACGTTATAAAGTTCCTCCTATGTATGTACAGGATACACTATATGAGTTTTATTCTGGTAAACCTTCAAGTGCTGTAGGTATTTCTACATTATACAGTCAGAGCTCCTATTTAGGCCCAACTATAAAGGTAAAAAGAGGTGATGTTGTTGATTTTGAAATGTATAACCTCCGTCAAGAGGAAGTGACCAATCACTGGCATGGCCTGCATATACCGGGTTATATTGATGGAGGGCCTCATCAAGTCATTAATGCAGGTGAAAAATTGAACACAACGATGCATATAAATCAAGAGGCGTCGACAAGCTGGTATCATTCACATACTTGTGAAAAAACAGCTGAACAAGTATACATGGGGCACGCTGGTATGTTTATTATTGAAGATGAGCATGCAAAATCACTTGGCTTGCCAGATATTTATGGAGTTAATGATATTCCTATTATCTTTCAGGATAAAATAATTGATGATACTGGTCAGCAAATATATGACACAAGAGGGAAGCCAGTGTTCCTCGGTGATAAGTATTTAGTCAATGGTACAATGAATGCGTATAGTATCGTACCTCCTGGATGGGTAAGGCTCCGAATTCTTAATGCCTCAAACGGTAGAGATTTTGAAATTTTCTTTTTAGATGAGCGTCCATTTTGGATTATCGCTTCAGATGGAGGGTTTTTAAATCAGCCAGTTAAAAAAGAGAGTTTACTAATAGCTCCTGGAGAACGATTTGAAATTATGGTTAATTTTACTGATGAGCCAGGTATAATCAGTAACTTTTATGCTAAGACAATCATTGATTTACAATATGAAGAAGAGTTTGAACTTTTGTGTCTGGTAACAAGTACTATACCTGGCCCACCTACAACTTTACCGGAACAGTTAAGGAGTGAACTCATTGATTGGGAAACAGCTGCAGCTAATGCTCCAGCGGTAACCAGGAAGTTTAATTTGAGTGCAAGTGCAGATATGTCTGAGCATTACATTAATGATAAGCTATTTGATATGCGAGTCATTAACCATGCAATTCCCATCGATACTTATGAGGTTTGGGAAATTACTTCTACTAGTGGTCCTCACCCGTTTCATGTTCATGGCTGCTCATTTTTAATTTTATCGATTAATGGTAAGCCTCCTGGTATGGAATATCGCAGTTGGAAAGATGTAGTACATCATACTCCACCGGATTTATCACCAGGTACACCACCAGACCCTGGCCAGGTATTCTCTGCAAAAATTTTGATAAAATTTAGTTACCCAACATACCGTAATCCTAAGAATCCTGTTAAGGGTAAAGAGGCTGCTAAGATATTAGCTAATCATATGCCTTATATGTACCATTGTCATTTTTTAGAGCATGAGGATAAGGGAATGATGGGGCAGTTTACAGTTTATCATGATAAATGAAATAATCGTGCTTGCTTTTGTAAGAAAAATAAAAACAAGCACTGTATGAGGAAGTGAAATGGATCGACGGCAGTTTTTCACTGTTGCTTCAAGTATAGGGTTATTAAGTGCTTTCTACGCGTGTAGTCGACAAAAAAATAGAGATGATCAATATGAAATTACGAGTAATGATAACTTACTATTTATTCCACCATTACTATATGAACCATTGACTGATTTTTATCAGTTTCCAGATATATTAATTAAGAATACTTTTCATCATTTTTTTTCTAATCAAGCTTCAAAAGCAATTGGGCTGTCAACTAGTGAGCAAGTAGTTAGTTATTTAGGCCCTACGATTAAGTTTAAACGAGGTGATGTTGCTGGTATCACTGTCAAGAACCAAACTAATGAAGCTACCATGAACCACTGGCATGGTCTACATATTCCCAGCCATGTTGATGGCAGTCCACATCAACTAATAGAGCCAGGAGAAAGTTGGCAGGTTACCATGCATATTCAGCAAGAAGCGGCAACTTGTTGGTACCATCCTCTAAATTATGGTGTAGGATCAAAACAACTTTACTCAGGATATGCGGGTATGATTATTATCGAAGATGATAATAGCAATACCTTAAATTTGCCAACCACTTATGGCCTTGATGATATACCGCTTATTTTTCAAGACAAAAGTTTCAATGCTAATGGCCAACTAGTCTACAATCGTTCATCTAATAAGTCGTTTCAGGGAAATACATTAGTAGTAAATGGAACAGTAAGTCCTTATATATCAGTTGCTCCTGGTTGGGTTCGACTTAGATTATTAAATGCATCTAATAGCCGTATCTTTGAGCTCTCATTTTCTGAGAAAACGATATTTTATAAAATTGCTTCTGATGGAGGACTATTAAATAAACCTATAGCAATGACAACGGTAACACTTGCTCCTGAAGAACGTTGTGAAATTATGGTTTTTTTGAAAGAAAAGCAAAGTAATATTGCTATGCTGGCCATGGATAAAGTAGACACTAGTTTTTCAATGGTTGCTCTTAAAATAACAGTTGAAGATATTGCATGTACTGAAACTGTGCTACCAAATCAGCTAAGATCAAGTAAACTAGCAGTTAATTATGCATTAGCTAACTTACTTCCAATTAAGAAGCAGATAACTATACAATCAAATAGTCTAGATAGTGAGCAACTTAAAAATAATACGCTATTCGCTGCTGAGAAAATTGAAGACAATTCAATACGAGAAGAAGACGAAATTTGGGAAATATCATTGTCAGGCGTTTACTCTTTTCATGTATATGGTGGGTCATTTTTAATAATTAGTATTAATGGACAAGAGCCTGGAGCTGACTATAGTGGGTGGCGAGACACACTGACTTTTGGTGGGAGTTTAGACAGCAAAACCCATATTAAAAAAATAAAAATACTGATCAAGTTTTATTTTTACACTTATCGTCAAGGTGTTAATCGTTTTCAGGCGCGAATTTATCCCATGAGCTTAAAGCACCATGTTCCCTATTTGTATTATTGTCACTCTTTAGAACAAAGCGGTGTCAGTAAAATAGGCCAGTTTTCTGTGACAGATAAAGCTTGATATTTACATATACACTTTACTGATTAAATGAATGTAAATTTTACGTAAATTCGATTGAAACTGTATTATTTTAACTAACATAATCACTTACTTGTGAGGTTTAGTGAAGTTTCGTTTCTTGAGTCCCTTAGCCCATTCACTGATCGGCTGCGATCTATATTTAGTGAATGGGCTTTTTTCATTTCATATTCTATCTGTAAGAAAATTTTAACTCATGTTACCAGTATGTGGATAAGTTCCCCTAGGGTTTTCATGAAGTATTAACTATATTACGTTGCAGGTGCTTTTTCCATTGGATATGGAATGAATTTATTGGAGTAAGTAAATGCTGACTAAATGGTTGGAGAGCAGGTTTAGCTTGCCTCTTATTGCTATTGCTGGATTTATCTTGGCAGCTTTGGCTATTAAGCAAAAGACTGAAATTGCCCGTGCTGAGCAAGCAAAAGTAACTCGTAAGGTTTGGTATATTGATGTTCAGGAGGTACCGCTTAAAGCAAGAGCAATAGGCTATGGTACTGTTCAACCAGAAACTACGTTAGCAGCTAATGCTCAAGTAGCAGGTAAAGTTGTATATGTCCATCCTGATTTAAAGAAAGGAGGTAGTATCAATAAAGGGGTAAAAGTACTTCAGATTGATACTACTGACTATGAACTAGCAATCAGCCAGGCACAGGCAAACCTGGCTGTCTATCAAGCTAATTTAAAAGAGCTGGAAGTTGAGAAGCAAAATACCCAAATCCTGCTTGAAATTGCCAAGCGTAACTATGAAATAGGTAAAAGTGAACTTGAGCGTAAAAAGCAGCTGCATAAACAGCAATCAGTGTCCCAGTCAACGGTAGACATGGAAGAGCAAAAGGTCCTCGCATTACAAGAGCAGTTCCAAAGCTTACAAAACACCTTAACTACTTTGCCCAGCCGCCGAGCTGTGATTGAAGCTCAAATTATGCAGGCTAGCGCACAATTGAAAGAACAGCAAAAAAACCTGGAGCGTACAACAATTACAATGCCATTTAAAGGGCGCATTGGGGAAGTTCATATTGACTTAGATGAATATGTTAATGCTGGAGCAAAGTTGTTTGATGCTAGTAATATTGGTCGTGTTGAAATTCATGCCCAATTACCCATGAAACACGCCAGGGCATTAGTGCTTGGTGTAGATCGCTCAATTCTAACCAGGGAGCCTCCGTCTCCCCAAAAGCTTTTACAAGCTCTTAATCTTGATGTCACAGTACGACTGGTTGGTACTTTAAAAAAAGCCAGTTGGAAAGCAAAGGCAGTACGCCTTGGTGAAGAGATAGATCAAACCAGTCGTACAGTATCTTTTATTGTGGCAATAGATAGTAGTTATGAAAAAGGGATTCCAGGTGAGCGACCACCGTTGTTAAAAGGAATGTATACAGAGGTTGAGTTTCAGTCAGCGGCGCAACAGCGAATAGTGATACCCCGGCAAGCTATTCACCAAGGGAAAGCTTATATTGCTAGTAAAGATAACACTTTGCAAATAAAGCCGGTAAAAATTGAATTTTTTCAAGGTGAACTAGTGGCGATTGCCGAAGGGGTGAAACCAGGTGATAGGTTGGTAACAAGTGATGTGATTCCAGCAGTGGCGGGAATGCAGCTGAATTTGGCACATAATGAAAAGCTCCAAGAGACCATTAAGTTATTAGCAAGTGGTAAAGGAGACTTTAAATGATACGGTATTTTGCTAGCCATCCTACCGCAGCTAATGTATTGATGTGGGTGTTTTTATTGCTTGGTATGGTGGCGATACCCAGTATGAAAAAAGAAACGTTTCCAGTAATTGAGAAGTATCAAGTTGAAGTATCAGTAGCATATCCTGGAGCCAGTGCGAGTGATGTGGAAGAAGGCATATGCCAACCGTTGGAAGATGCAACCGATGGCATCAATTATATGGAAGAAAAAAGCTGCGAGGCAAAAAACAGCACGGGGATAATGACTTTAAAAATGCAGGAGCAGGGAGATATGCTCCAGTTTATTGATGATATTAATCGAGCAGTTGATGGTATTGACAGCTTTCCAGAGGATGCAGAAGACCCAGTTGTTCAAGAGTTAAATTTAACGAGTCAAGTGATTAGTATTGCTGTTAGTGCAGAGGTCTCTAGTACAGAGCTTAAGTATCTTGCTGAATATTATAAAAATAAGTTACTGCAACAGCCTAATATTCCTATTGTCGATATTCAAGGCTTCTCTGACAGGTTGTTAAAAGTAGAAGTTGAAGATTATAACTTGCAAAAGTATGGCTTAAGTGTAAATAACCTGGCAGATATCATCAAATCTCAAGCGCTTGACTTACCAACGGGTGAGCTGAAAACGGAATATGGTAGCCATCAAATAAAATTTGTGGATCTAAGAAGAACGCCAGATCAGCTAGAAGAACTAGTAATTATTTCAGGTGAACAGGGTGGGGAAGTTAGACTGGGAGATATTGCTAAAGTCACGGATACATTTGAAAATAAAGAAGATAAAATTATTTTTAATGGCAAGCCTGCTGCGATTATTAAGATAAGTAAAAATAAGGCTGATGATAGCCTGAAAATACTAGATGCAGTTACTCAGTTTGTTGAAACAGAAAATGCTAAGTTACCAGAAGGTGTTCAGTTGTATCTTACTGAAGACTCTACCTCTATTGTTAAAGATCGCTTACAGCTACTCATTACCAATAGCTGGCAAGGTATTATCTTAGTTATATTGGCATTATTTTTATTTTTTAGTGTTCGTTATACCTTTTGGGTTGCCATGGGGCTACCAGTTTCATTCATGGCTAGCTTTATGGTGATATCTGCATTTGGTGTGTCTATTAATATGATTTCGATGGTAGGCATGTTAATTGCCATTGGTATATTAATGGATGATGCTATTGTTATCTCAGAAAGTATTGCTACGGAGTATAAAAAAGGTTTATCTCCATTAGATGCTGCAGTTGCAGGTGTAGGTCGGGTTGCAAAGGGTATCTTGTCATCGTTTGTTACTACTATCCTTATTTTTGGTGGGCTACTGTTTTTAAAGGGGGATATTGGACAGGTTCTCAAGGTATTGCCTATAGTATTGATTTCGGTTCTTACTGTTAGTTTGATTGAAGCTTTTTTAATTTTACCCCATCATCTAAAACAGTCATTAGATAGACAACAAAATAACCAAAAAGATACTTTAGGGTGGCGCCAGAAGTTTGCTGATATATTTGAAAAGCTTCGAGAAAAAGTTGGGCAGCTAGCAGATTTATCGGTTAAGTTTCGTTATGCATTTGTTGGTTTAGCTTTTGCTATTTTATTTTTAACCATTAGTTTGATACCAGCAGGTGTAGTTAAGTTTAAAGGATTTCCTGACATTGATGGAGACATGATTCAGGCACTTATTTTATTACCTCAGGGAACACCTCTTGCAAAAACGGAAAATGTTGTAGAGCAGGTAATCAAGGGACTGAAAGCAACAAGCATTGAGTTAAGTGCTAACGAAAATGAATCATTGGTACGTAATGTGAGAGTTGATTTTAATAAAAACTCAGAAGCGTATGAGTCGGGTACACATATAGCCACAGTCAGTGTCGATCTATTATCTGCTGAAATACGAAATACCAATATCACCACGTTTGCCCGTACATGGCGAGAAAAAGTAGGAAATATACCTGATATTATATCACTGCAGTATAAAGAGCCTTCTCGTGGCCCAGCAGGGCGACCAATAAAAATCCGTCTCCAAGGCGATAGTCTGGAAGAGTTATCGATAGTATCTAATGCATTACAACACTGGTTACGAGGATATCCTGGTGTTGTTGATGTTGCAGATGATTTAAGGCCAGGTAAGCCAGAATTTTCAGTTAACTTACAGGAAGGAGTGCTAGGAATAGGGATTAATGCTCAAGACTTATCACAACAGTTACGAGCAGCTTATCAAGGAATAAAGGTAGATGAAATACAGTACCAGAATGAAACCTATGAAATAAAAGTCATGCTTGCTGATGAGTCAAAAAATACTTTAACTGACTTTGATTATATGACAATTATTCACCCACAAACCAAGCAAGCAATACCTTTAGCTGCTATCGCTAATATTGAGCAAACCCGCTCTTATGCGAGAATCAATCGGTTGAATAACATACGCACTGTAACTGTGTATGGTGAAATTGAGCCAGATGTGGCTAATGTTGCTGAAGTGATTATGGATACTCAGCGAAAGCTTTTCCCTAAATTAGCAAAACAATATCCAGAAGTTAAACTGATGATTGAGGGGGAAAGCAAAAACAATAAAACAACAGGAGATTCATTTGCCAAAGCTTTCTTAGTAGGGATTGCAGGTATTTTCTTTTTATTAAGTTTGCAATTTAGAAACTATATTGAACCCATTATTGTACTGGTGGCAATTCCACTTTCATTAATAGGCGTTATTTGGGGGCATTATTTTTTAGGTCTCGATCTGACTATGCCAAGTATAATGGGGTTTGTTTCTTTAGCTGGTATTGTTATCAATAACTCCATTTTATTAGTGGAATTTGTTAAACTACGAGTGAGGGAAGGGATGACTGTTCATGATGCAGCAAGCCAGGCTACACGAGATCGATTCAGGGCAATTTTTCTCACCTCATTAACAACAGTGATGGGGATGTTGCCATTACTGTTTGAAACTAGTTTTCAAGCTAAAATTTTAATACCACTGGTTGCTAGCATCACTTTTGGCCTTATTGCTTCAACAGTGTTGGTGTTGATTGTGTTACCTGCTTTGTATTCAATCCTTGAAGATTTTGGGGTAACTAGAATTGAAGTGGCTGACTAATAATAAATGTGGAGAAAACAGCATAGTTATTCGGAATATTTATTAATAATACGCTTATAGGTTCCATCCTGCTTAATATCAATAATGACCTGAGTTACTTTATTAATATAAGCAGGGTCTTTACCCGTTTTTTGAAAAAGCAAGATGGACTGGTCAACTGGTGACTAAAAAAACGTTTTTATTTACTTTGATAGTTTCTATTTGACCGCGTACACGGATAAGCTTAGCATTGTAAGCCACTACAAGACGATCCCCTACAAAGATATCGAATCGTGACCTAAGCAGCATATGCAGAGCTTGTTTATATCAGTCTACGGTTGTGATGCTCATAAATTTTTTCTCATTAATAGCTTTTTGAGTGGGTCCATACACATAACCACGCATGACACCTAAATTAATGTTCTATGTCAATGATATGTAATAAATAACTTTATAATATTGAAATTAAAATTTTCTGTGCTGGCTGTAAAAAGTAATATTAGGTATGTTTCTACTATTGTAATATTTTTTTTAGTAGCTGTAGCTATTCTATTTCATCTTAGTGTTTATGCTGTATGAAATTTTATTTAGAGTGAGAGTGCTGGGAAAAAATAACATGGAAGGCTTTGAAATTATCGAGGTTAGCCCAAGAAGAACGCTGCTAATTAGCATTATAGTATTATGGCTTGGAATCTACCTAACAAAAAAAGCCAAATGGCTCAAATCTTATAATATACCAGCAGCAGTAACTGGAGGATTGATTTGTAGTGTATTAGTAGCATTTGTTGCCATTTTATATGGCTACCAAATTACTTTTAACTTGTGGATGAGAGATATATTGTTGTTGATATTCTTTAGTACGATTGGCTTAACGGCAAATATAAAGTTATTAGTCAATGGAGGGAAATGTTTATTTATTTTGTTAATTGCAGCATCAGTATTTTTAGTTGTTCAAAACCTGGTAGGGTTATTTGTTGCATCTTTATTTGAAGGACATTTTGCTTACGGATTGCTAACCGGTAGTGTTTCATTTGCTGGTGGTCATGGTACAGCAATTACTTATGGTAAACTTTTTACAGAGCAATATCAATTACCTGCTACTGAAGAGATTGCTATTGCATGTGCCACTTTAGGGCTAATTGTAGGCGGCTTGGTAGGTGGGCCCTTAGCTGAAAAGCTAATAAATAAAAATAAGTTGTCACCTAGTAATAGTAATGAACAGTCTAAATCGCTAGATGTTAAAAATAATAACTCTGGTAAACTAACCTCTATGAATGCAATTATTAATGCCACTTTTCTTATTGTTCTTTGTATTGGTTGTGGCGAATTTATACATCTTTGGCTTAAAAATAATGATATTGTTATGCCATTGTATCTTCCTGGGTTGTTTGTGGGAATTTTAATCACTAACATTGGTGATTTGTTGAAAATTAAAAAAACCAGTCAATTTAGTAATGCAATTAGCTTGTGGAGTGATGTAAGTCTTACTTTATTTTTGGCTATGAGCTTAATGAGTATGCAACTTCTTGTATTATCCCAAGCGCTTCGTCCTTTAATGCTAGTATTAGTGTTTCAGGTTATTGTTATGTCTCTATTTTCTTATATTATCGTTTTTCGCATTATGGGACGAGATTATGATGCTGCTGTAATCAGCTCTGGCTTTGCTGGATTAGGGCTAGGTGCGACGCCTGTAGGTATGGCAAATATGCGTGCTGTTTCTGAAAAGTATGGTAACTCAGCCAAAGCTTTTCTTGTTATTCCCTTGCTTGGTGCTTTTTTTATTGATGTTGTTAATGCATTGATTTTGCAAGGGTTTATGAGTTTGCCATTTTTAAAGTAAATGTACAGTTAGATAATCTGGCTTTTTAGGCCCTATTAAAAAGCTATAAACTAATCTGTACTCACTATAGTATCACTGGTGGTTTGGCTAACTGTGTTGTCTTTTTTTGTATTAAGTCTTTCACGAAGTGACTGGACAATGACATAAAACACAGGTACTAGTATGGTTCCAACAATGCCTGCTGCTAACATTCCCCCAAATACGCTATAGCCAATTGATCGGCGGCTGGCTGCACCAGCTCCAGTGGCTATGACTAAGGGTAAAACGCCGAGGATAAAAGAGAAGGCGGTCATTAATACTGCTCTAAACCGTAATTTAGCAGCTTGTATTGCAGCTGCGGTAATACTGAGATGGTGCTCTTCTCGTTGAACTTTAGCAAATTCTATTATTAAAATAGCATTTTTGGTGGCCAAGCCAATTAATAGCACTAGGCCAATTTGAGTATATAGATTAATATCAGAGCTCATTAGCCATACATAAACAAATGCACCTAGTATTGCGATAGGTACTGCAAGAATCACGGCCCAGGGAATTGACCAGCTTTCATATTGTGCAACAAGAAATAGATAAACAAATACCAATGCCAGGCTGAATAATATAGGTGCTAGATTACCTGCTGCTAACTCTTGATATGTCATGCCTGTCCATTCAAAGCTATACCCTGCAGGTAATACTTTTTTAGCTACTGTTTCCATGGCTGTAATGGCATCACCAGAGCTGGCGCCATTAGCAGGTTGTCCGTTGATGCTGATTGAATTAAACAGGTTATATCGGGTGGCAATATCTGGTCCTACTAGAGTGTTGGTATTGATAAGTGTACCTAAAGGCACCATTTTACCTTCTTTGCTTCTTACGTAAAAACGGTTGATGTCTTTTTCTTCATCACGGTAGTCTGCTTCTGCTTGTAACATTACCCGATAGGTTTGCCCAAACTTATTAAAATCATTAACATAATAAGATCCCAGCTGGGTTTGCAGAGTTGAAAATATATCACTTAATGGTATCCCTAGGTTCTTTGCTTTGAGTCGATCAACATTCAGATAAATCTGCGGCACATTAGCACGATAAGTACTATAGGCAACACCAATATCTGCAGCCTGGTTCGCTTGTAGAATTAAGGCCCGCATAACGCCCGCTATTTCTTCGCTTGTTCTGCCCATTTGATCAGTTAGCACAAATTCAAACCCACCAGTAGTACCTAAACCAGGTATGGCTGGGGTGCTAAATGCCATTACTGTTGCTTCTGTTAATTGGTTTAGTTTAGCTTGTACCTGCTGTACAATTTGTTGTTGAAATAATTCTGGTTTATCTCTGTTATGCCAGGGTTTTAATACAACGATTCCTAAAGCTGCATTAGAAGAAACAGCACCACTTAGTAAACTGTTGCCTGTTACGGTCATTACATCAGCAACTCCAGGTTGTTGTTTAATTATACTACTCACTTTTTTCGTTACTTTACTAGTCCGATTTAATGAAGCGCCATCGGGTAGTTGTATATCAACCATGAAATAACCTGTGTCTTCGGTTGGTATAAAACCAGAAGGCAACTGCTTTGCAAATAACCAGATAAGACCGATCATTACTAAAAATAAGCAACTGACCAAGCCTAGTCGTTTTACCAATAAACTTACCCAATGAGAGTAATGATGGGTGAGCCAGTCAAAGAACTTATTAAATATACGTAATGGATATATAGGAGTAGACTGTTCTTTTTTTAATAAGCTGGCACATAATGCAGGGCTTAATGTGAGTGCATTAATTGAAGAAATTATTACAGCAATAGAAATTGTAACAGCAAATTGCTGATATAGTTTGCCGGTAATACCAGGCATTAATCCGACAGGTACGAACACGGCTAATAATACTAAAGTTGTGGCAACAATAGGACCAGACACTTCAGTCATGGATTGGCGGGTAGCACTGACAGGGTCATGGCCTTCTGCCATTAAACGCTGGACATTTTCAATTACGACTATGGCGTCATCTACCACTATTCCAATGGCTAAAATGACTGCAAATAATGAAATAGTGTTAACTGAAAAGCCTAATCCAAGTAATATAGCAAAAGTACCAATTAATGATACAGGAATGGCGATTGCAGGTATAAGCGTTGAACGCCAGTCTTGGAGAAAAATAAATACAACTAAAATTACTAAAACAACGGCAATAAAAAGAGTTTCAACAACTTCAGCAATTGACTCATCAATAAAACGAGTTGAATCATAGAGTATTTCATATTGTACATCTTCAGGAAATTGTTTTTCTAGTTCCTCCATTTTTTTATAAATTGCTTCTGCAATAGCTAACGCATTAGCATCAGGAGACTGATAAACAGCCATAATGACACTGGGCTGATTATTCAGTTCTCCAAACCAACTATAGTTAGCTGCACCAAGCTCTACTTTGGCAACATCTCTTAAATAAACGATTGAGCCATCTGAAGTTGCTTTAAGCACTACTTTTTCAAAATCAGCAGGTTCATTCAGTCGACCTTTAGTTTGCAAAGTGTATTGAAATTGCTGATCTGGTGGGGTGGGGGCAGCTCCCAGTTGTCCGGCGGGCACCTGAAGGTTTTGTTCTTGTAAAGCGCTGGCAATATCTAATGTCGTAATCCCTAAACTTGCCATTCGGTCGGGATTTAGCCAAATTCTCATACCATAGTCAGTACCACCTAAAATTTGTGCATCACTGACACCAGGAGTTCTGGCAAGTGTATCTCGAATATTGATGCTGGCATAATTAGATAGAAATAATGCATCATAACTTTTATTAGGCGAGGTGAGGTTTACTACCAGTAGCATATTACTCGACTTTTTCTTTACTGAAATACCTTGTCTAATAGCTTCTTCTGGTAACTTAGGATTAGCTAATGCCACTCGGTTTTGTACATTGATTTGCGCCAGGTCTGAGTCGGTGCCTACAGCAAAGGTGACAGCTAATTTGTAGCTGCCATCATTAGCACTTTTAGACGACATATAAATCATATCTTCAACCCCATTGACTTCAGCTTCAATAGGGTTTGCGATAGTTTCTTTAACAATATCAGCACTAGAGCCTGGATATGAAGCAGATACCTCAATTACTGGTGGCGTTATTTCTGGATATTGAGCAACAGGTAGTAGAGGAATGGAAAGCAAACCTGCCAAAGTGATAATGATAGAGATAACAAATGCAAACTTGGGGCGGCTGATAAAGAATTGGCTAAACATAATTTGGCTCGTTATTGATTAGCTGGATTGAGTAGTGGTGCTTTCAGCGAGTGTCGCTTTAACCGGTTGTCCTATTTTTATCTTTTGTAGCCCATCAATTACAATTTGTTGACCTGCTGTTAAGCCTTCTTTTACTTCCCAGCTATCTCCTAGCTTTGCTCCAATAGTAATATGTTGTGTAATAGCCTGTTGTTGCTCATTAATTACAATGACAAATTTACCTGCTTGATCCTCTTGTACAGCAACTTGTGGAACGAGAACAGCCTGCTTGGCTATAGTGCGTTTCAAAATAACAGTTACAAACTGGCCGGGAATAAGCAGTTTATCTGGGTTAGGAAATATGGCTCTTACTTTTAGTGTGCCAGTTGCTTCATCAATGCGATTATCTAAAAAGTCTATTTTACCTGTTTGATTATAAGTCGTCTTATTAGCCAGCCTAAGTTGTACAGTAACTAATTGTGCTTTGTTATTTTGTGGTAATTTTCTTGCTTCTTGTTTGAAGTTAAGTACATCTTTTTCATTCGCTTGAAAGTGAACATACATTGGGTCTAACGTGACTACATTTGCTAATGTATCTTGAGACGGACTAATTAAGTCCCCAATACTTTTTTCTGACTGCCCAATGCGGCCACTGACAGGGGCTGTTATTTTTGTGTAACTAAGGTTTAATTCTGCTGTTTTAAGAGCCGCTTCACTGGCAGTAACTGCTGCCTCAGCTTGTAAATTTTTACTGGTTAGCTCATCCATTTGTGATTGACTGATAGTACCTTTAGTGACTAACTGTTTACCTCGTTGATAATTAAGTTCTGCTACTTCCTTTGCTGCTATGGTGCTGGCCATTTCTGCTTTTAAGCGGTTAACTTCTGACTCGTAAGGTCCTGAATCAATCTCAAATAACAGATCACCCTGTTGTACTTCTTGTCCTTCTTGAAAATGCCGAGCCAACAAGTTTCCAGATACCCTAGAGCGAATTTTTACATCTTCAGTAGGTTCGGTGCGGCCCACTACCTCTGCGCTGGGATGAATTGCTTGTGGCTCTATAATGACTGTTTTTACAGAGGGTGGTGCTTGGGTAGCTTTAGGCTGAGATTCATCAGAACATGCAGTCAGTAACAAAATAGCAGCAAGTAAATAAAGACTTAGCGCAAGCCATCCTTGACTTAGCTTTTTTATCAGCATAGGTCGTTCCTATTACCTATAAGAGTAAATGATAATAAGGTAAAGTTGTTATGTTAGAAAACAGTATAACTGAATACTTGAGTTTTCGGCATTTAAATATAAACAAGCAAACGGATTGGTCGATATAAATAAATATGAACGATAAGTAAAAAACTTATGGTCTAATTCAGTAGAGGTGTTGAAAATGTGGTTCACCGATAATCTACTGACAGCTGTTATCAGTGAAGCCCTAGAAAAGCTAGGTGAAACTTCCAACGTGGCTTGTCAGCTATTGTTAGGCACAGCTAAGACCGAGGGCTTGCGTGCAGGAAAGCAAAAGTTTGCAGAAGGGCAGCTAGGGGTCTTTCAAATTTCACCAACAATTCATCAGGCTGTATGGGATCAATGTTTAGCTTTTTTACCCGAGCAGGCTAGCACCATTAGAGGGATGGCATCACAGCGATCTTTTCTTGAGGCACCGCATCAGGAGCTAGTCGTAAACATCCGTTACGCCAGTGCAATAGCCTGGAGTATCTATTGTTTCGAAGGCCTAGTGCTGCCGGAACAGGCAACTAAGCTTAATTTGGCACAGTTATGGCAGACATATTATGAAAATGGTTCTAAGAAGCCACGCTTACTAAAACATTTCTTTCAAGCAACATCAATTCTTCATGCTGAAGCAGCATAATTGACATATTTTATACATAATACGAAGACTATTGATTTGACCTCTGTACTTGTTAGTATAATTTGATCTTAAAAATACGTTTCGTTGTTTTTTTAGATATTAACTATAATACTTGGTATCTGTTAACTGGATTTTCCGTTTCATTGAATGTTGATATCTAGCTTTATAGTGGGTAAAAATTATTTAAAAAATCGACTAAAAGGTCTGATACTTTATCGTGCTGTTTATATCTTTGGTTGCATAGTTGGTTGTTATTGCAATTTTACTTTTGCTGCAGACAATGATGTTGTTAAAGTTTCTGCTCATCCTTCCTACCCTCCTATCATGTGGTTACAAGATGACAAAATGGTTGGTGTTGCTTTTAAAGTAGTGGATTATGTCTTTAAAAAAATAGGGGTGGCGCATGACGCGATTCATGTAGGGCCCTGGAAAAGGGTGCATAAGAATGCTATGAACGGAAATATAGATATTATTGCAGCTGCTTACTTAAATGATGAACGGCAAAGCTATTTATTATATAGTGAGTGGTTTATGGAAGACCCTGTAGCTTTATTTGTATGGCATGATAAACAGTTTAAGTATGATAAATGGAGTGATTTAATAGGTAAGCATGGTACCACGCATTTGGGGGAAAGTTATGGTGAAAAATTTGACCAATATATAAAAGAAAATCTTACTGTTGATCGTGAGTATAAATATATAAATCACTTTAGGAAACTAGAGCATGGCAGAGTGGACTATTTTTTATATGGTTTATATCCTGGTTTAATAGAAATTCATAAGCATGGTTACCATGGAAAAATTGTCAAGCTTAAAAAAAATGTGGTTAATGAGAAGTTCTATATAACTATTTCAAAAAAATCGCCTTATGTATCATTACTACCCCAAATTAACCAAGAAATAATAAAGGTTAGAAATACTAGATTGGTAAAACAATGGGTTGATGAAGCAATGGACTATTATAAGCAACACAACACACCATGATTAGGGAGCACAGTCTTTAAGTGCTTGATCAGGATAGCCTGCTTGTATTATAAAAACACTATTAGTGTTGTTCTTTAATAGATAGAAAGGTTGTATGTACCAAAGGTTGTCATTTTATGTTTAAACAAATAATTACACCAGGCTTTTATGAAACGGACGCGCTTGGGCATATTAATAATACAGTGGTGCCTATGTGGTTCGAAAAGGCTAGGGAACCGCTGTTCAAGCTTTTTACCCCTGATTTGGATCCAACCAAGTGGCGTTTAATACTAGCTGGCTTTGATGTGCAATTTTTAGCCGAAATTACATATGGTGAGGAGGTTGAAATTTATACTGGAGTACATAAAGTAGGCAATTCTTCTTTTGTTGTTGCTCAACGTGCATATCAACGCCAGCAACGAGTCGCACAAGGAAATACGACCTTAGTGCAGTATGACTACCAAACTAAGCGTTCAGTGCTAATTGATGATAATATCCGATCTCAGCTGCTTGAACATGTGTTTACAGATGATTGATTGTTAAACAGCTTATACTCTATTTATGGTATTAGCCATTCAAAATCATCTAATGAAATAGCTTGATTTTTAACTAAAGTAGCTGTCTGGTAAGGTGTAAAGTGCAGGTATAGCCGTTTTATGTGGGGCTTTACAATAAAATCAGGGTAAAACTTCAAGTTAGTATTCGAGTGCTTCTAAGTGCATGGCCTTGAGGGATAGTCTAATGGCAACAGTGTTAAGTGTTAATTTAAATAAGATTGCTCTGTTAAGAAATTCAAGAGGGCGTAACTATCCGCAAGTTGAGCATTATGCGCGGGAGTGCCTTCTGGCAGATGCTGG
Organism: Spartinivicinus poritis; assembly: GCF_028858535.1. Lineage (NCBI taxonomy): Bacteria > Pseudomonadati > Pseudomonadota > Gammaproteobacteria > Oceanospirillales > Zooshikellaceae > Spartinivicinus > Spartinivicinus poritis. The sequence continues at coordinate 10,782 of NZ_JAPMOU010000034.1, read as the reverse complement.
GGGGGTAACGATTCACCCTCGCCCAGATCAGCGTCATGCTACCTATCAAGATGTGACTTCTCTTAAGGCTGTTGTTGAGGAATTCTCAGGTAAAGAGCTTAATATAGAAGGCAACCCAGTTTCAGACTTTTTAGATGTTGTGCTGAAAAATAAACCTGATCAGTGTACTTTGGTGCCAGATCAGCCTGATCAATTAACGTCTGATCATGGCTGGGATTTAATCACTCAAAGTAAACAAGTTGCGCCTATTGTTGAGCAGCTTAAGGCAGCAGGGATTCGGGTCAGTTTGTTTATGGACCCGGTTATCGAGCAAATTGAGCTTGCAAAGCAGGTTGGAGCAGATCGGATAGAACTGTATACAGAAGCCTATGCTAGTGCATTTCAGTCAAATAATTATACATCAGTATTAGAACAGTATAAGCAAGCTGCTGAGTATGCGACATCTATTGGGTTAGACGTCAATGCAGGTCATGATTTGGATCTACAAAACCTGGCTGCTTTTTTAACCATTCCTAATATTAAAGAAGTATCTATTGGCCATGCGTTGATAGTTGAATCTATTGACCAAGGGTTTACTAATGTTATTAAGCAATACATGCAGATTGTTCGATAACTGTAGTGGTTTTTTCTCGCTCAACATTATCAAAGCCAGTTTATTCACTTTTACAGGCGGGTGGTATTAGTTTTTTAGTCCCCACATCCTAACCTTCTCTCCCTATTTCCCAACTTTTGCACGGTAGAGAAGGAGTTTGATTTGGAATAAAATTTTTTAAGTATTTTTTCTTCATGAATATTGAACACACTATTTTAGATTTTTCTAGCCTTTTAAAGGCTGATCAATTAACAAATAACAAAGTTAATGTTTTTTATGCAGAATTCGATAATGTAAAGCCCTATCTTGATGTCAGTATATTAAGTGCAGAAGAACAACAGCGTGGACAACGTTTTGTAACTGAACAATTAAGATTAAAATTCGAACTGTCTCACTATTTTAAAAGAATAATTCTGGCTAAGTTTTCTGAATGTCAGCCAAATACATTAAGCTTTTTCAGTGATAAATACGGTAAACCATTCCTTATTGATCAGCCTGACTGTCAATTTAATTTGTCCCATACCGATAGTGCGGTTGCTGTAATGGTTTGTCATCAAGCTGCTTGTGGTATTGATATTGAAATGCCTAAAGCGATGAATGACCGACAGGGAGTGGCCGAATATTTTATGCACCCTGATGAGTATGATACTTGGAAAGAGCAGGGATTAAGAGAAGATATTTTTTATAAAACCTGGACAAAAAAAGAAGCGTTAACCAAAGCTATTGGTAAAGGAATGTCACTTAATTTTAAAAGTATTAAACTCGCTTCTCCCTATGAATATGAAAGCAATAGCTTTTATGTTCATTATGTTGGGTTGCTAGGCAATAATCACATGGCATTTGCGTGTGAGGGAGAATGCAAGTATGTTAGTGTTTACCAATGTGCTCTCTAATGAATAAAGTTTATGAGTAATAGTCATAAAATTGTCATCATTATCCGTTTGATAAATAAATTTGTTTATAATTTCACCTGACTTATAAGCGCCACAGTTGATATATTAAAGAATACTGAGTGGTACCATCGGAAGGCTGAGAGTGAGTGCAATAGTAAACTTATTGCACTTGATTTTTAAAGTAATTATTTGCAACGAGGGTGTTATGAAAAATATTGTTGGGATTGACCACACTAAGTTGTTTTGCTTTGGGAAATCCTTGCTATTATAGCGCAGCTCCGTGGTATCTCAGCATGAGCTATTATATTTGACTGCAGGTATATCATAAGTGGTGACTTGATGTATTAGAGGTCAAAGCCGTGTTCATGCATAATGGCTTTATCAATTCCTTCCTCTTTCATCAATGTAAATCCAGCTTCAAACTCTTCATAAATTTGCATGAAGTTTGGTAATTTTTTAGAAATTACTAAATGTAAATTTTTATTTTGTAGTTGTAGAGGATGTTGTTGATATTGGTTTCTTAATTCAGGAAAAGCAGTATCAATATGATATTTCAATACTCGCTGTTCAGCTGCAATAAGGTCTAACCTGTCGATCAATAGCAGTTTGACAATTTTTTTGGTATTAACTTCTTCATGTCGATCTAAATAATTTGCATCATTAAACTCTTTTGAGTAATGATAACCTCTTACAACGCCTATCCTATAGGGGCTAAGCTCCCGAAGGGAGTTAAAGGTAATGTTCCTGGATTTTTTGCTGTATAAGTACTGTCTACTATGAGATATAACTGATGAGTACTTAAAAAATTTTTCTCTTTCAGGTAGGTAATAAACTCCAAGTAAGGCTTCATATTTACCTTTTTTAGTAAGTTCAAATGCTCGTTTCCATGAAGTGTATAAAATAGAAACCTTTTTACCTTTTAATCGAAAGGCTTCTTTTACTATCTCAGAGAAGAAGCCACCATTCTTTAGCTCTGGGCCTAAGTAAGGTGGCCATGAGTCAGTAGCGAACAAATAATCGAAGTCTTTGTCTATTGCACTGGATGCAGTAGAAAGCAAGCATAAAAAGAAGGTTAAAAAGAGATTTTTCATAGTTAACTTATAACCATGATAGCAACAACTATTAATACTCTTTCTAGTGTAGTTCAGTTTTACTTTGTTGTTAGGCAGTGTTAACAGGCCCTAATACGTCAACTCCTTTGACTTGTAAATAGCCATTAACTATGGTTAAATCCCGCCTTTCAATTTAGAACACCAAGATAAAGGCTGAGTAGAACTCAGAAGAACCATGTAATACCTCAAACTATCACACCAAACGGAGTTTCTGTCGTTAGATCGACAGATTGGTTTCTATTCTTTTAATTAATCAACGACTACTAACGGCTTAAGTTTTAATAGGCTTGCTGTATTGTGTCTTTCAAAACTTATATGAAGGGCACAATAGTAGTAGTTGGTTTGTGAGGTATGTATATGAACTATTACAAATATCCCCGCACTTTGCATTTGCCCTGGTCACCTGGCTATTCGGATGATGATATTGCTATGGACCACTGTGACAGTTTTACAGGTAAAGAGGTAGTGATCACTGAAAAATTAGATGGCGAAAATACCACCATGTATCGAGATAATATTCATGCGCGTTCAGTGGATAGCCGGCAACATCCTTCTCGCAACTGGGTAAAACGTTTACATGGTGAGATACGTAATCTTATTCCTGAAGGTTGGCGGCTGTGTGGGGAAAATGTCTATGCTCAGCATTCTATTATTTACAACAACCTAATCAGTTATTTTTATCTGTTTTCGATTTGGGATGACAATAATCGTTGTCTTAATTGGCAGCAAACATTAGAGCAAGCTAACCAGTGGGGACTAGCCACACCACATGTGTTGTATCTAGGTGAATGGAATGAAAAACTGGTGAGGGATTTGAAAATTAACACCCTGCAATCAGAAGGTTATGTCGTCAGGTTGGCTGCATCATTTCACTATGATGAGTTTAGCCAGGCTGTTGCCAAATGGGTGCGGGCTGGCCATGTTACCAGTGATGAACATTGGATGCATAAACCCATTATACCCAATAAATTAGCGCCCAGTACGTTAATGGATAGTAGTGAGAGGGCATAGTGATGAAAAGCAAAATTAGACCTGAGACTAAGGGTAGAAAAATAAATCAAGTAAAAAATTGGTTGGAAGGGCTAACCAATAATGCAACGCCAGGTTTTGCTGAATGCCTGTCAGTCTTAGGTGATCACTTTCCTTTATTAAGAGAGTTTCAACATACTCAACAGGAACCGCTGTGGCATGCAGAAGGGGATGTGGCTACTCATACTGACATGGTGTTAATGGCACTTTACCGATTGTTAGATAACGAAGCTGCGCATATTACTGGCTGGCGACGAGCCAGCTTAATCTTAGGGGCTTTATTGCATGATATAGCTAAGCCAGTCACTACTGTTCGGCGCCAGGTGCGAGGTCACTTTCGATGGGTGTCTCCTAAGCATGAGACCATCGGGCGTGATTATTTGTTATTCCGCTTGTTACCTTTTGAACTGCCAAAAGCGGTTTGGCTGACTGTTCTCCATTTGGTTGGAGAGCATCAGGTACCAAAGTGGCTAGTGATAAAAGATAAGCCAATTGCTGACTATTTGCAGTTGGCTAGAAAAGTGAATTTGGAATTAAGTTATTTTCTAGCACTAGCTGATATGCAAGGTAGAGAGTGTGAAGATAAGCAGTGGCAGCTGGAGTTGCTGGAATTGTTTAAAATACAGTGCCAGCAGTATAACCTTTGGCAACAACCGCCTTATCAAGACTGGTTAAAAGTCATTGAACAAGATATTAATTGTTTACCAGAAACCACACAGGCGTTAATAAAGTCGGACGCTGTTTATCTGCGGGAGCAGGGGATAATTCATGACCCTGCGGATGCACTGGGCAAAACGTACCACTATCGGAACAAGATAACTCCTCAAATTATAGTGACTTGTGGGTTGAGTGGTAGTGGTAAATCCACCTGGATTGAGCGACATCATGCTGATTTACCCATTATTAGCTTAGATAATATTCGGCAAGAGCTAACCGGCAATCAGGCAGATCAACGCCAGAATAAACAAGTGGTAACAATTGCGAAAGAACGATTAAAAGACTGTTTAAGGAACAGGCAATCTGTGGTGTGGGACGCGACTAATATCAGGCGTGACTTTAGATCGCAGCTATTCACGATAATTAGCAACTATGATGGTCTTATGCAATTAGTGATGATGGTAAATCCTGTGGATGTATGTATTAAGCAAAATCAAAAACGGGTTAATGGTTTGCCAGATCAAGTAATTTTAGAGCAACAAGCGCGGTTTGAGTTTCCATTGCCATTAGAGACGCATCAGTTGGATTTTGTTGGTTTGAGTTACTAAAAAACTAAGAATGCTGTTGTTTAATAATACTGCCTAGTGTTTTAATTGCGTCAATCCGTGATTGTTCCCATGGCTGAGAAAAGTTAATCCTGAAGCAATGCTTATATTTTTCAGGATTAACTGAAAACAATTCTCCAGGAGCAATTAAAATTCCTTTTTCTTTGGCGGCGAAATACAATTGAGTGGTATCGCAGGATTTGGGCAATTCGACCCATAACACGAAACCACCTGTGGGGCTGGAAAGGCGAATATTGGCAGGGAAGTATTTCTGTAGGAGACTCAGAGCTTGATAATAACGTTGTTGATAGTGCTGTCGTGCCCGACTTAAGTGCTGGTGATAATTGCCATACATTAAGTAATCTGCCAGGGAAAGTTGGTTTATCATTGGTGGGGCCAGCCCCATTAATAATTGTTGATAAAGAATCGTTTGCTTATGCTCATCTACCACCAGCCAGCCGGTTTTTAATTGGGGGGAAATTGATTTGGAGGCAGATGAGCAATACAACACCTGACCGCTTTTATCCAGCGCTTTTAATGCTTTAGGCCGCTCTTTTTGATAGCCTAGCTCACCAAAAACATCATCTTCAATAATCATCGTATGATACTTAACAGCAATTTCCATTAATTGCTGTTGATGATCGATAGGCATACTGTCGCCTAAAGGGTTAGCAAAATTAGGACAAGTGATCAGCGCTTTTACTGGCCACTGGCTTAGCATATTTTCAAGTACCGTTAAATCAATACCTGTTTTAGGGTGGCTGGGAATTTCAAGCACCTTCAGTTCCAGCGCTTCCAGTAATTGCAATATACGATAGTAGGCAGGTGAGCTGATTGCAATAATATCCCCAGGCTTAGCTAATGCTCTTAAACACAGCATCATAGCGCTTTGGCATCCAGTGGTAATGATAATATTGTCCGGTGTTGTCATAATCCCAGCATCTGCCAAAATACGAGTAAGTTGTTGGCGCAACTTAATCGTACCTTGTAAATCGGTATTACGCTGCATAACGGAGTAACGCTGACGAATTAGTTTAGTAAAGCTTTTTCTTAATGGTTCATTGGCAGGTAAGTCGGCTGCAGGGTTAGCTACACTAAACTGGTGGTATTTACCATCGGCAGCACTGGCCACCAAGTCGATAATAAGCTGGGAACTGGTAACCGATTCAGGTGTTGGTAAAGTAGTACAATCTCCTGCTTGGGGGGCGGCAAAATGCACTTGGGGTTTTACATAAAATCCCGATTTGTAGCGTGCCTCAATCACTTCTTGGGCTTCTAGGCAGTTGTAAGCAGCCATTACACTGGTGATGCTAATATTCATTTGTTTAGCCAGGCCTCTTACGGAGGGTAGCTTTTGTCCGGCCTGATAAACACCTGTTTTGATTTGCTCAGCAAGCTGTTCTGCAAGTTGTTGGTAGATTGGCTGCTTCATAGTGCTAACTACTTGATATTAAAGGATTTAGTGAACCATTATAAGCATAGTGTTCTGCTGCTAGTTCAGCCTTAATTATCTGTTATGGTTGAAAGCTAATCAATCTGTATCTGTTATTGAATCTGTCATTCCCCTAAGATTTACCTTAATTAAGTGTGAAATTATGATTAAAAAGGTTAAGGGGTCATTTATGCAAGCTATAGATTTTCGTAGTGATACAGTAACACGCCCAACACAAAAAATGCGTCAGGTGATGGCTAATGCTGTCGTGGGTGATGATGTTTATGGTGATGATCCAACGGTTAATGAGTTGCAAGTAATAGCGGCAGAAAAACTGGGGTATGAGGATGCTATTTTTGCAGCTAGTGGTACTCAAACTAATTTAATTGCATTAATGGCGCATTGTGATCGGGGGGATGAGTACTTGGTAGGGCAGCAAGCGCATACCTATAAATTTGAAGGGGGTGGGGCCGCTGTTTTAGGGAGTATTCAACCACAACCGATATTAGAAGGTGAAAACGGTTGCTTACCATTAGACGATATCAAGGCAGCCATAAAACCTATTGATCCACATTTTGCTAGAACTCGATTACTGTGTTTAGAAAATACTCATTCTGGTAGAGTGCAATCGCTTGATTATATCGAAGAAGCGACCAGCTATGCTAAATCTGTCGGGTTAGCCTGTCATTTGGATGGCGCTCGGTTATTTAATGCTGTGGTTAAACAGAATATTGATGTAAAACAGATTACCCAGCACTTTGACTCAGTCTCTATTTGCTTATCAAAAGGGCTTGCAGCCCCCGTGGGTTCTTTATTATGTGGTACTCACGAGCTGATTAATAAAGCACGTCGTTGGAAAAAAGTGCTTGGTGGTGGAATGCGCCAGGCTGGTATTTTAGCTGCAGCAGGTATTGTTGCATTAAATGAGCAAGTAGAAAGACTGGCAGAAGACCATGAGAATGCGCTGATTCTCGCTCATAAGTTGGCTAATATAGAGGAACTGACGGTTGATATGGCGAAAGTACAAACCAATATGGTTTTTGCTGAGTTAAAAAGCTCAACCCCAGCAGAGTTAGCAAGCCACTTAGAAAGCAATGGCATTTTGATCAGCCCCTCCAACACTATTCGATTTGTCACTCATAAAGATGTTAATCAAAATGATATTGAAACGGCAATAGGACTAATTAAGGGGTTTTTCTATAATAAGAAGTGATTTACTATTAAGTGTAATTTCAGTGCTGGGATCTATTGCCAGCACTGAAATACTTTTCTCATTGAAGATAAGTCATTATTTTGCAATCTTGCTTTTCAGTAAGAGAAGCAACGACTTGTTGCGCTTGATCTATTGACCAGTTCCACTGCTGCCAGCTGGCATTGTTATAACCTTGCAGACGATAGTTAAATTGCACTAATAAATTACACCAGTTTTTTGTTGGATTTTCCTGGATATAATCTGCAATTACTGGGTAGGCATCTTCACTTAAACTTGATAAATAAGAGGTATCTGGTTTTATATTGGAAAACTTGTTTTCCAGGTTGGCTTTAGCAATTAATGCATCGGGGTTAATGATGTTAAGGATGAGAATAAAGCTTAAAGCGGTACTGCTTGACCAGAGTACAAAGGCCCCTCTCTTTTGTCTGAGCACAGTAACTGCGTAGCAAATAAAGATACTCATTATAAAGAATAAAAAGGCAGTAGAATAAAATCTCAACTCAGTTAAGCTGTAATTTTTCAAGTAAAGTGCCATTCGATGTAAGGCAGATAATTCGATAATGGCTGTAGCAACAATTGTTAAAATAGAAAGTCGTAAACACCATTTTTTGATGTTAGAAGGTTTATTAGTTTGTAATGCATCGACAACTAATAAAACAGGAATAACTAACATGGCTACAAACACTAGCTCCCAAAACCCCTGTTTGGCATAGGTGGCGTAGCTTAGGTTGTCAGTATTAAGTACCAGTTTATCACCACCAAAAAAGTAGGTTAATTGCACACCAATATAAGCAAAGAATAACAGATTAATACTTGCTAACACGGTTAGTACTTGGATGCTATCAACACTAATAGATGCCTTAGTCGTTTGCTGTAATATTTCATTGCTAGACTTTGCTTGGCCCACCCCTGGCGCTAGAGTTAAATAGAAAAAAATCAGGGTAATAAACCAGTAACAGCCAAACTCTACACCAGTTAACATGATTTGTTCGGCGTTAAAGCTAAAAATACTTTCTGCAAAATGTTGGAATCTGGGGTCAGAGGCGATCAATAAACCACCAAATAACAATAACAAAGGTGTTGCCCATAACAGTCCAAATATAATTGAACGAAGGTAGTGACGCTTAGTGCTATTAATTGCAACAAAAGGCGCTGCAGCTTGAATGGTAAAGCCTGGTAAAGTGGATACCAGATAACCTAGCACTTTAAATGGACAACTTAATAGGGTTGCAATTGCAATCTTAACCGGATTTTTTTCCGAGTAAGCGATGGCCAAAGCAAGCAGGGCAATAATAGCTAAGCCTAAATAGCTCAATGCATTTAGCACCGGAGATGCCCTAAAAACGGGCAATAAAGTGAGCAAACAAGCCGTGCCAATGAGCCACCATTGGGTTTTGATCAGCTTGTTGTTATGGTCATTAAATGAACGACGAGTGACAACTAAAATGATCAATAAGGTGCAGATGAATAGAGCGAAGCCAAGAGTACCTTCTAATATTAACGCTAACCCTGCTGTAGCAAGGCTAGCCACCAGCACCACTGGTTGAACCTTTTGCTTGAACATAATCAACAACCCTGCATTAGATAGTGTTGTTGATTATGGCAAGCCAAAATGCAAATCCAGTGGTGCAGATGTGCAGATTTGGTGCAAATTAGACGGAAATCACTGGCATTGGTTGAGCAATGTTAGCAAGATTCTGTTAGATTTTTAATGCATCATTTCAGATCTCATTGAATGCAGAACATCATTAGGCCCTGTTTGTGGTATTGGTTTAGGTGCTGGCAGAGGCGATATGAATATTTTTATTCCGATTTTTCCGCCAAAGGTTCAAAGGGTTGCTTAGCAACTCTTATAAACACCTCTTTATCTAAAGGATTAACACCAAAACTACGTAATTTATCATCAAACTTCTGAATATATTCATGATGTATAGGCCCAGTTAGCTCTATACGTTCATCAGTAACATCATCAATAAAGTCATAAAGATCATTACTCAACTCATGAAATTGATCACTACTTAATGTTGTCTCTGAATTATAAAGCCAGCTCTTTAATGCATTAGCATATTGGACAGCATCACTTCTGGTCAGGTCAAATAACTGATCTGAGCTAACCTCCTGCAGATGGTTATTGTCACTAGGCCCATGCCAAAGACTTAGCGCATTATTTTCATCGGTCGCCAAGGCTACATGAGCATCCCCAAACATAAAAAGAACGTCTCCAGAAGAGGGTGTAACTTTTGCCTCAGCATTGTGGAAGGACAATATTTTATTCATGGTCTTGTTATAATTAATTTCGTCACTTTTTGCTTCATCTAGCTCTCTTTCGAATTCGTTGACTTGGCTGCTATCAGCATATGCACTCAAACCAATAAGTATGGTTGCCTCTTTACAGTTCATTCGACTGCTTTCTTCCGGTGAGTGAAAAGCGTATGTATTATTTAACTTGGATTCAAAATGAGAGTCAGTCTCATTTGCTGCAGTGCCGGCCTGCCAGGTCATACGACCAATCCATTCTCTGCCTTTATCGACAACTTGATTTGTCCCCTCGGTTGGTGGTCGAATCCCATCTGCTGCATTTGTTGAGAGTGACGTTTGATTTGTGGATTCTAAGTTCATATTAATAGGCATACTTACACCATTATCTTAAATTCAGACTGTCAAAAATATATCGTCTTTTATGTTGATATGGTTTTATTTTTGATATTTCTATTTTTATATAATTAGAAATATTACTAACTAATGTTATGTATAAATTTAATTTCAGTAATCAGGTAAATAAATGTATTTGTCGACTTTGACAATTATCTTTCTGGGTAAGGGATAGACATAAGAATTGGTTCACACTATATGGTAAATATTAAATAAACTACATGAACATTGCCTAGGGTTGTGTCGGACACAAAATGTAATAAGCTAAATATATTTTTTGTTAATATGTTTTTTAAATTAACTGATATCTAATGCGCTGATAAATAAAATATCGAGACGAAATTTAACAAGGTCGATTCTTGACTGGCGTTTTTGAAAATTACTCATCCTGGTTAGCTGTTGTAGTTTTACTTTCTAATTTTAATGATGGTGTTACTTGTCCAATCCACTCGACGTGCCAAAAAATAAATGGCTCATGGGAATCAAAGATGGGGTCAGGGCCTGTTATAGCTAGAAAATCATAAAGTGGCATATTGAAGATGCTGTATAAATAACTTGTCTATATCATCACAGCGATGCTGTTTTCTTATCGCTTTT
>NZ_JAPMOU010000033.1 GCF_028858535.1 Spartinivicinus poritis | reverse complement strand
ATAAAAAAGTCGCTCAAGTGTATGAGCAGTTAAGCGACTATGGGGCTATTGCTGCATAAAAGTGTCTACAGTATTGATAACCAATAATACAAACCATTAACTAGCAAGCTCACCATTATATACTCTTCGCCAAGGCCAGAGACAGCAAACAATTATTAGAGGCGCCCTTAATTAGTTCTAAGCTAACCCGAGCATTAATATGGATATATCATCGGGTAATGGTTTTGTTGCTTGATCTTGAAAGGCTTGATATACATTCTCGATAGCTTCGGCAACAGGTTTAGTGCAATTGGCAAGCAATGTATTTTTTACTGTTTTTTCCAGTTGTTTGCGTCCTTTGGGTGTCTTGGCTGACTCAAACAAACCATCAGTGTACAGAATTAATTGCTGACCAGGATGAAATACAACTTGGGTTGTGTGGTAGGCTACATCGGGCATTAAACCAGGAAGGGGGCCAGAGCATTCAATGTCTTCTATGTGACCACCACTGATAAATAAAGGGGCAGGGTGGGCGGCAGATGAAATTAATAAAGTTTGTTCATCAATAATTCTAAGTGCGATACAAGTAACTATTGTCGCTTGCATAACATCATTAGTTTCTGCTGCTTTAGATAGAGCGGTTAAAATTTCACCTGGATCAGTATAATGTTGGGTACAGGCGTGGAATAATCCATGAAAAAAACCGGCAAAGGCATGGGCAAAAAACTTAGCTTGTTCGCCATGCCCCATCACATCTCCAAGAATAATAGTGTGTTGGTCAGCGCTTTTGTAAATAAAGTCTCCCCCTCCAGCAGTGGCTGCTTCCATTTTTAACGCCAATTCAAACTGGCCTAGTTTGGGTGGCACTTGTACTCGCAAAGTGTTGGTTACATCATGATCAAGTTTGTCACCTAAGGTAGCCTTGATGTGTTTAGATCTACTTAAAGAGCGCTCAATAGCGGCGATTAATTTCTCTTGTTTGGTTGGCTTTATTAAAAAGTCATCAATACCTGCATGAGAGGCAGAAAACTCTGTTTCAGCATGTCCGGTAAGAAAAATAAATGGCATATGACTGGTGGATTGGTTGGCTGCAAATCGTTGCCGTACTTCCAGGCCATTTAAGCCAGGCATTTCCATGTCTGAAATAACAATATTGACGGGGTGGCGAGTAATATCTGTTACAGCTTTACTTGGGTTTTGATAGACAGAAACTTGATAATTATCTTTTAAATAGTGCTTTAAAATAGCCAGTGTTGTGGCATCATCATCAATAATGGCTACGGAAGGCTTATTAAGAGGAGAATATAACTTGGTAATTTCAAAGCAGTTAAGAGATTGTTTATCAGATGCGGCCGTATACTGAAAACTTGGAAACCGAGACGACACTATACCTAAGCCTACCCCTCCTTCATGTAATTCCTCTGAGTTTAGCGACTGCTGACTTGTTTTTAGTTTACTGGCAAAGTCAGTAAATGGTCCTCCATCATCGAAAACCTGTAACACCCAGCGATTGGCTTCTTGAAAGAAAACAACCTGAATTGATTTAGCAGGAGGAGAGCTGTATTTGACCACATTAGTGGCTATTTCACTAAACGCAAGAGTGAAGTTTTGTTGAGCGTCTTCTGGCAAGTGGGCGGAGGACAGGATAGTAGTCAGTTTAAGTCTTAGTTGGCGGATGTTATTAAAGCTGGCTGGCTGCTGCTCATCCATAAACTTAAGTGTCATATCCTTGTCACCTATGTCAGGCCGGTCGATCCAGGTTATCAACTATTATCTTAGGGTATCTCTAATAGTGTAGCGAGAATTGAGAGAAGCAGGGGAGTAATAATAAATCGGTGAACTCTCTCAGTAATAGGAGTACTACAGGGCACCTGTTACTCCCTAGTGGCGTCTATCTGATAGAGATTTATTGAATGAGGAAGTTGTTGTATTGCATAAATACGGTAGAGGTGACTTTTTGAATCATGAATATTATTACATAACAAAATAGGATGAGAGTGACGTAAATCTTCTTATCGTTGTATAATCCCCCGTTTGTCATATTTGCTTAGCAATGTGTGAGTGTTTTTGCCCTGCGGCAATGTTGTCATTCATGAGGCAGCCACCATACATCGTACATTGTCATAAATAAGTGTAGATATATTTGATTAAGCCCTGATGGGACGCCACTATGAAAAGCGCAGAGATACGATCAGCATTTTTAAATTATTTTAAGCGCCAGGGACATGAGATTGTAGCGAGCAGTTCCCTAGTGCCGCCTGCTGATGATAAAACCCTGCTGTTTGCTAATGCAGGGATGAACCAATTTAAAGATGTGTTTTTAGGAAGAGAAGCACGCTCTTATACTCGGGCGACCACTGCGCAACGTTGTGTCCGAGCCGGTGGTAAGCACAACGACTTAGAAAATGTGGGTTATACCGCCAGGCATCATACCTTCTTTGAGATGTTGGGTAACTTCAGTTTTGGTGATTACTTCAAGCGAGAAGCAATTCGCTTTGCTTGGGAGTTTTTAACGGTAGAACTAAAACTGCCTAAGGAAAAGCTTTGGGTAACCGTTTATAAAGACGATAAAGAAGCTGAAGATATTTGGTTTAATGAAATTGGTATTGATCAAACCCAGTTTTCTCGTTTGGGAGAAAAAGACAACTTTTGGTCAATGGGAGATACAGGCCCTTGTGGTCCTTGCTCTGAAATATTTTATGACCATGGAGCTGATGTTGCGGGTGATCCTCCCGGTGGGCCGAATGATGATGGCGACCGCTATATCGAAATTTGGAACCTGGTATTTATGCAGTATAACCGCACGGTGGATGGCAAAATGGAGCCATTACCTAAGCCATCTGTGGATACGGGGATGGGGCTGGAGCGGATTGCTGCTGTTATGCAGCAAGTGCATAGCAACTATGAAATCGATATTTTTCAGCATTTATTAACAGCAGCTTCTGATTTATTAGGCGGAGTAGACCTTTCTGCTAAGTCGCTACGGGTTATTGCTGATCATATTCGCTCTTGTGCTTTTATTATTGCAGATGGGGTGCTGCCTTCTAATGAAGGACGAGGCTATGTACTGCGGCGGATTATCCGTCGAGCGATTCGTCATGGTAATAAACTCGGTGCCAAAGGGCCATTCTTCCATAAACTATTGCCTGCGCTGGTTGCTGTAATGGGTGATGCTTACCCTGAGCTAGCTGAAGCCAAACAGCATATAGAGCGAATTTTACTAAAAGAAGAAGAGCAATTTAGTAAAACCCTCGATAATGGAATGAAAATTCTTGAAGATGCTATTGCTGAGCTAAAAGGCAAAGTGATTCCTGGCCAGACTATTTTTACTTTATACGACACTTATGGTTTCCCAGTTGATTTAACTAACGATATTGCCCGTGAGCGTGAGTTGACCCTGGATATTGCGGGTTATGAAGCTTTAATGCAGCAAACCGCTGATGCTAATAGAAAGCGTAAGGTAACTGTCGACTATAATGCGGCCTTAAATCTGGAGGGGCAAACCGAGTTTACTGGTTATCAACAGCTGGCTCATCAGGCCACGATTAGCCATATCTTAGTCGGTGGTGAAGCCGTGCAACATGCTACTGAAGGGCAGCAGGCTGTATTAGTATTAGACCAAACCCCTTTTTATGCAGAGTCTGGTGGCCAGGTAGGAGATAAAGGCTTGCTACAGTGGGATGGTGGAAAGTTTGAGGTAACAGATACTCAAAGAGAAACTGATCATCACCTGCATATTGGTACGATTAAACAAGGTAAATTAACCATAGGCCAACAAGTAGAGTTGGTTGTGGACCAAGAAATACGCCAGGCTACTGCTTTAAACCACTCAGCTACTCATTTATTACATGCGGCATTGCGTGATGTGTTGGGTGATCATGTATTACAAAAAGGCTCTTTGGTTGATAGTGAACGACTTCGTTTCGATTTTTCTCATTATGAAGCCGTAACCCCAGATGAGTTGGCGCAAATCGAAGCCATTGTTAATGAGCAAATTCGTGCAAATACACCAGTAGCAGTGGAAATTACTGACATGGATACAGCCAAGCAAAAAGGTGCTATGGCTCTGTTTGGTGAAAAATATGGTGAGCAAGTGCGACTGTTAAGCATGGGAAACAACGGGTTTTCTGTGGAATTGTGTGGTGGCACCCACGTAGATCGTACCGGTGATATTGGTACGTTCGTAATTGTTGCCGAAACAGGTATTGCTGCTGGTATACGACGCATTGAGGCAGTGACAGGCAAGGCGGCATTTGCCTGGCTTAAGCAAAGTGAACAACATTTGCAGACGATTGCCAGCTGGGTGAAAGCCGGTCGTGATAATGTGGTAACCAAAGTGCAGGACTTGTTAGATCGTCAACGCCAGTTGGAAAAACAGCTAGGTCAATTACAACAGAAAATGGCTAGCTCGGCAGGCAATGATTTAATGGCCCAGGTTAAAGAAATATCGGGTGTGAAAATGCTAGCGGCAGAGTTATCTGGAGTAGACCAGAAAGCGTTACCTGACACGATTGACCAGTTAAAAAATAAACTAGGTTCTGGTGTTGTCGTGTTAAGTATAAAAGTAGCTGATGATAAGTTAGCAATTGCCTCTGGTGTTACTAAAGACTTGTGTGGTCAAATTAAAGCCGGCGATTTATTGAAATTTGTGGCAGAACAAGTCGGTGGTAAAGGTGGTGGCAGACCAGACTTTGCCCGGGGTGGTGGAAGCCAGCCAGAAAAGGTAGCAGAAGCATTGGCTTCGGTTGAGGGTTGGCTAGCTAACAAGCTTTAAGTCAAAAACTTGAAAATGGGTAGTGTGTACTGATTAACCATTCTATAATAAGTCGCTTTACCCTAATGTTGCTAAAGATGGCGAGAAACGATTTTTGGCCAAAAACCTATGCAGCATTAGGGGATACATTAGCTGAGTTATTGATTAGTTCGTCACACTTATAAATGCGGAATGCAAAAACTAACGTAATATGGCATTAATCGTACAAAAATTTGGTGGTACTTCTGTAGGCACCGTTGAGCGTATCCAAGAAATAGCCGACAAAGTTAAGACTTTTCGTGAGAAGGGTGATGATATTGTCGTTGTTGTATCGGCAATGAGTGGTGAAACCAATCGCCTGATTGAGCTTGGTAGTCAAATGCAACAAAAGCCAACTCCACGAGAAATGGATGTTTTGCTTTCTACTGGTGAGCAGGTAACCATTGCTTTATTAACGATGGCGTTAAATGAGCGGGGCTGTCCTGCCAGGTCTTATACAGGCAGCCAGGTTAAAATCAAAACTAATAACGCGTTTAATAAAGCTCGAATCGAAGACATTGAAAAAGAAAAAATGACCAATGACTTAGCTGCGGGTCGGGTTGTTGTGGTAGCTGGTTTTCAGGGCGCTGATGAAGAAGGCAATATCACTACTTTAGGCCGTGGTGGCTCAGATACAACAGCTGTTGCATTGGCTGCTGCACTGAAAGCAGATGAATGTCAGATTTACACGGATGTTGATGGTGTATACACCACAGATCCACGTGTTGTAGATAATGCGCGACGCCTGGAAAAAATCACCTTTGAAGAAATGTTAGAGATGGCCAGTTTAGGTTCAAAGGTGTTGCAAATTCGTTCAGTAGAGTTTGCGGGCAAATACAGTGTCCCACTACGAGTTTTGCATAGTTTCAAAGAAGGGCCAGGTACACTAATTACATTAGAAGATGAGGACTCTATGGAGCAGCCGCTGATTTCTGGTATAGCGTTTAATCGTGACGAAGCTAAGTTAACTGTTAAAGGAGTACCGGATATTCCAGGGGTTGCTTCTCGTATATTAGGTCCAATCAGTCGTGCCAATATAGAAGTCGACATGATTATTCAAAATGTCGCGGAAGATAAGACTACAGATTTTACCTTTACTGTACACCGTAACGATTACCAGCAAGCGATGGAGCAGCTGGAAGAAACGGCTAAAGAACTTGGGGCCAGTGAGTGTGAGGGTGATAATAAAATAGCTAAAGTGTCGATTGTTGGGGTAGGGATGCGCTCCCATGCAGGGGTAGCGACGACTATGTTTGATGCTTTAGCAAAAGAAGGGATTAATATTCAAATTATTTCCACCTCTGAAATAAAAGTATCTGTCGTGATTGCAGAGAAATATCTAGAGCTTGCGGTACGTGCATTACATTCAGCATTTGAACTTGATCAAGTGCCTGGCGGCGAAGGCTAAATAAACTCGCGTTTAGTGAAAATACGCATAGATTACACTCACCTAGCGACTACACTATATTTATAGGTGGGTGTATAAAATTTAATCATTGTTGCAGGCAGTGATAACATCTAACTAAATTGGTTTGATTCAGTAGTAGAAGAAATAGCAGCAACATCAGTATTTACAAGCCATTGAGATTATATAGCTTTGCAAGTAGCTGTGGTTGTTGTTTAATCTCAATAAGCGAAGGAGATAGTAATGCTTATTTTAACTCGCCGTGTTGGTGAAACTCTCATGGTTGGCGACGACGTGACCGTAACTGTCTTGGGTGTTAAAGGCAACCAAGTAAGAATTGGTGTGAATGCGCCAAAAGAAGTTGCTGTACATCGTGAAGAAATTTATCAACGTATTCAAAAAGAAAAAGAGGAAAAAGTAGGCAGCTAAATTTTTTTAAAAAGTACTTTGCTTTTCGCGCGAATCTGTTATTATTTCGCGCGTCGCTAAGGAGAGATGGCCGAGCGGCTGAAGGCGCTCCCCTGCTAAGGGAGTATACGGTTTGTAGCCGTATCGAGGGTTCGAATCCCTCTCTCTCCGCCAAAGTTTATTTGCCTGTTGTAGATGCTTTCATTTAGGCAAAGCTGAGCTGCAGTTTTGTTGGCTGTTTTGTTATAAGTAATGAAGTATCAAAGATGTGCGTCCGTAGCTCAGCTGGATAGAGTACCTGGCTACGAACCAGGCGGTCGGAGGTTCGAATCCTCCCGGACGCGCCATTTTTAAAAAGCCCGATTAGATCGGGCTTTTTTATTTTAGGTAAGCTGATTTCACTGTTTATAGCTCATTTGAACATAATCAAAAATTAGTTTGACTCTCATGGCAAAAAACTCTATATTACGCGCCCACAAGCAACGCGTCCGTAGCTCAGCTGGATAGAGTACCTGGCTACGAACCAGGCGGTCGGAGGTTCGAATCCTCCCGGACGCGCCATATACAAAGTAAGAAGAGAAATAAAAAACCCACAAGGTTATCCACATAATCTTGTGGGTTTTTGTGTGTGGCAATAATTAAGAAATTATTACCTTTCACTAATCATCGTTATGACTCCTCTATTAAACAATCTCCTTTATTTATAAAGGCTTTTCTAAAGCCATGATGTGTAGGTTGACAGCTTGGTTAAAAAAACAGCCACTCTTTCAAAGTGCTTTTAGCTCGACTTTGGTGTGATTTGATCAGAACAAATTAACAGGTTTATCCACAGTTTTTGTGGGTAACTAAATAGCTGGGCCTGTTGATAGTTTTGCCCAAAGATTTATCAATACACTATACTGGGGGTATATTTGCTCCTGGTTTTGTTAATAACTAATAGCGGCTTAAGACAAGTTATTAATCAAGGAAATGATGGCTAACTGCAATACTGAGTCTTTGATATTGCAGTATTTACACAGGGTTGTGTATGAGTTTCGATCGGTTTTATGATGATCAGGCTAAGACAAAACAGGCCGGTTTAAACAGCAATGAGCCCTGGGTAGGTATATTAACTGCCCAAGGCCAGTGGCTATTAAAAAATAAAGCACTTGAAAGAGAGTTAACAGCATTAGCAAGCGGGCAATATCAGCCTGACTGGATTGACTTGGTACGTGACTTAAGCAATTCAGATCATGGAACCAGCTTTTGTATTCCTTCCCACACTTCTAGTCAGTCAGGCCAGCAACGCCGGTTGTGGTGTCAACTACTACCTTTTCAGAAAAAAGACAGTCGAGGTGCATTAGTCACCATTACTGAACAACCTTTACTCGCTAATAATAAGGCTGATTTAGCTGCTTGGTTTACGATCTTAGATGCTATTCAAGATAGTACATTATTATTTAATCAATCAGGTGTGCTACTACATGCTAATACAGCAGCAATGCAGCTGGTGGGCATCACGAGCGGCTGTGATGAAAATATCTTATATATAAGTCAGTTGTTTCCTGAGTTACAACTAAATGATAAAGAGCCCTTACCTCAATGGCTTGCTGGCAGTGATAGTGGGTTTGGAGAGGGGAAGCAGTGGCGAGAAGTGACTTTATTAAATACCCAAAATAAAGCGCAACTCGTAATGATGACAATGATGTCATTATCCATTCAAGGGCAGCATTGGGTAATAGTGTTGTTAAGGGATAATGCTAAACAGTTTCTTTCGCAGCAGAAATTACTGAACTATTTATACCATGACCCGCTGACGGGCTTGGCCAATCGGGCACTATTTCAAGACAGGCTGGCACAAGGAGTGATACGTGCTCGTCGAAGAAAGCGAAAGGTTGCGTTACTGGTCATTAACTTGGCTCGCTTTAAAGTAATAAACGACACTTTAGGTCATGCTGTAGGTGATGAGCTATTGAAAAAAGTTGCATTACGTTTAAGCCAAGCTGTTAGAGAAGAAGACACTGTAGCAAGGTTAGGCAGTGATGAGTTTGCAATCATATTAGAGGATACTTTTGATCAAAATGATGCAGCTGTCGTAGGGCAGCACATTGTAAAAGTATTAAGTGCTCCTTTTCAATTACAAGAAAAGGAAATTTTTGTTTCTGCCAGTATTGGTATTAGCTTACTAACTTCCCCTTCGGATAATCATGAAACGCTGTTAAAGCAAGCTGATATAGCATTGAATAAAGCAAAGCAGTTAGGACCTAACCACTATGAGTTTTTCTCTGAAAAGATGAAAGCAGTTTCAGAATATCGTATACAGCTGGAAAGTCGCTTGCATTATGCTTTGGCTAACCAAGAAATGGTTCTTTATTATCAACCACAAATTGATATTCACTTTGGTTGTATTGCTGGGTTTGAAGCTTTATTACGCTGGCAACATCCAACAGAGGGTATTATTTTGCCAAGCTTATTTATTCCTCTGCTTGAAGAAACCGGGCTGATAATACCTGTTAGTGAATGGCTGTTAGAAACGGCATGTATACAGCATAGGGCTTGGATATCGGACGGAAAAGTGCCGCCTTATACATCTATAGCTGTTAATTTACCTACACGTTTGCTAATGAGTGGTAGCTTATTATCCGTGCTGGATAAGGCACTACATAATAGCCAGTTACCTCCTCAGTTACTGGAATTAGAGGTAACAGAAAGTATGCTAATGCATGATATTAACTTTGCGATTAAGGAGCTAAATCAAGTAAAGGCGCGGGGAGTTAGTATCAGCATCGATGATTTTGGTACAGGCTATTCATCATTAAGTTATTTAAGGCAGTTACCTATTGATACTTTAAAAATTGATCGAATGTTTGTTGAAGATATTCCAGATGATCAGGATGCAGCGAGTATTGCGCGAGCAATCATCAACCTGGCGCATAACTTAAAGTTACAAGTGATCGCGGAAGGGGTGGAAAACGAAAAGGCCCTGGGTTTTTTGCAGGCGGAAGGGTGTGATATTTGTCAAGGGCATTTATTTGCACCTGCCTTACCAGCAGAGCAGTTGCTTGAAAAGTATGAGCAATTAACTGAAACCGCTTATATGGAGTCGACGTTGGCACCACAGTCAGTTACCCACTGATAACGGCTGCCATTCTTATTCACAGAGAAATTGAAAAATTTTACATAAAAAGAAGGGGTTGAGTTTTTGTTGGTTAAAAAATGATCAATTTGCAGTCGTCACCATAAGCTTGCAGCCTTTCGCCATTTAATCAAAACTTGATCACAGACTTATCCACAAATACTGTGGGTAATGCCATATTTTTTTTATGATATTAATAACGTTTTGCTTTTGCATAGATGTTTGTTATAGCTTTCTTCTACATAACCTGTCTGCTAATTTAACATCGGAATTAAATAATTAACTGATTGATTTTACTATTATTTTTATAGGTCTTTGATTTTGTTAAGGGGTTCCTGGTAGGTAACGACTGACATAAAGCCAGCGCAGTATATATTTGTCGTATTGTCTTAGTTTTATTGTGTGGTAATTTTGACGAGTAACTGCACAGAAGTTGTCCACAGCTAATAGTGTGGTCTAAAAAATAGCAAGTGGCGTCAGAAAACTAAAAGGCATCATTTGTGGATAGTTGAGGATAATATCCTCAGTTTGGGAGGCTGTCGCAAAACTACTGTGCTTGCAAATACAGCGTTAAAAATCAGCTCAAAGTACTCACAAATTTGTCTGGAACAAATTTGAACAGCCTCTGGCTGGCCTGCTAAGGTGGAGCACAGGATGTGCGGAGTATTTATTAAGTATAAACTCCGCTTTTTCGCCGATTTTTACCTTGTCTTTGCTTCGCTCATAACCTCTTGCGACATCCTCTTGGGGTAAGGGGGGCTCTAAAAATAGTCTGCCCTTAAAATAAACCTAATGCCTCAGTGTCATAACTAATTAATATATTTTTTATTTGTTGATAATTGGTTAATGCTGATTTATGGGTTTCTCTGCCAATACCCGATTTTTTATAACCACCAAACGCAGCATGTGCTGGGTATTGGTGATAACAGTTGGTCCAGATTCGGCCCGCTTCAATCTGTCTTGCAGCTCGGTAGGCGCGATTAATGTCCATTGTCCATACCCCTGCGCCTAGGCCGTACTGGGTTTGGTTAGCGATACTAATAGCTTCGGCTTCGTTGTTGAATCGAGTAACTCCAATAGTAGGGCCAAAAATTTCTTCTTGAAAAACCCGCATTTGGTTGTCTCCTTTCATGATAGTAGGCTCGATATAAAAACCGTTGGCTAAGTGTTCAGCTACGGCTGCTTTATGGCCCCCGAGTAAAATTTCGGCACCTTCTTGGCGACCAATATCCATATAACTGAGAATTTTATCCATTTGCTCAGCCGAGGCTTGGGCACCTATTTGAGTATCAGTATCTAGGGGGTTGCCTTGTTTTATGGTTTTTGCTCGACTTAACACTAATTCCATAAATTCATCATAAATACTGTCATGAATTAATGCGCGGGAAGGGCAGGTACATACTTCTCCCTGATTAAAAAAGCCTAATAACAAGCCTTCAACTGCTTTATTAATATACGCTTCTGGTTGTTTGAGAATATCCTCGAAATAAATATTGGGTGATTTGCCGCCTAGCTCAACAGTGCAAGGAATTATTTTCTCGGCGGCTTGCTTGAGAATTTCGCTGCCAATGGGGGTGGAACCTGTGAACGCTAATTTGGCAATTCGGTTACTAGCCGCTAAAGCGGCACCTGCTTCCTGGCCCAATCCATTCACAATATTGATAACACCAGGAGGGAATAGGTCGCCAATCAACTCCATTAATACCAAAATTGATACAGGGGTTTGTTCAGCAGGTTTGAGTACAACGCAGTTACCTGCAGCCAGTGCAGGGGCTAGCTTCCAAGCAGCCATCAGAAGTGGAAAATTCCAGGGGATAATTTGGCCAACCACGCCAATGGGCTCATAAAAGTGGTAGCTGGCAGTGGTCGCATTAATATCGGCGGTACTGCCTTCTTGTGCCCGAATACAGCCAGCAAAGTAGCGGAAGTGGTCGATAACAAGAGGTAAGTCAGCATGTAGGGTTTCTCTGATCGCTTTGCCATTATCCCAGGTTTCGATGAGTGCCAGCTTTTTTGTGTGTTGCTCAATGCGATCAGCTGCTTTTAATAGCAGATTGGCTCTTTCTGTCACAGCAGTATTCCGCCAAGCTAGTTTAGCCTGATGGGCGGCATTTAATGCAAGGTCAATGTCTTCTGCTGTTGAACGAGGAATTTCACAATAAACTTCACCTGTTACGGGGCTGATATTTTGTAAATACTGCTCTTTAACAGGTGCTTTCCAATCACCGTTTATATAGTTGGTATAACGCGCTTTAACGTTGATCAAAGCATTTTCACTACCTGGTTTTTGGTAAATCATTAGTTATCCTTATTGGCTTCTATTATTGTTGTAATGGTTTAAGTCTTATTTTTGCTGCCTTACTATAGGTATCGCGCTTCCTTAAGCTAGATCACTGTAGCATATGGCTATAGTGGAATAAATTTTCTTGATGTCTGTATGGTTTTTGACCAGTTTTTCAGGGCTGTATACATTTTTAGAGATGCCCTCAATTTTGTGGACTAGTGAAGTGCTTCCACCCACTATGTTGCGTATAGTTTTGTTCTTTGAGCATTAGAGAGTCGCATTATATTATTCGCGGATTATTTTTTGGCTCTGATTTTAGCTCTGAATAGTTAATATACATACTCAAAGCGAAGGGTATAGCAGGGTTGATTGTTTTACATGGAATATTTTGAAAGAACAGAAATCTTGTTTAGTTTAGTCGGGCTGATAGGGGTTATTCTGGTAGTACTTTGTTGGCGCCTAGCCAGAACTAAACAGCTGCTTAGTGAGGCAACGACAAAAAACGACCAGACTTCCAATACCGCTTTATCGAAAGTACAAATTAAAGCGTTATTTGCCAAACTTTATGAAGCAAGGCAGCAAAAAAATGTTGATGGCTTAAAAGGCTATGTCAGTGAAGGTTTTTTACAACAAATGAGCCAGTTATTTGCTCGTTGGGAACAAAAAAAATACGGTTATCAGCTGGATAAACAAAAACTATTAGATGCCAAATTAGTAAGCGGTTTTAACTACCAATACCCGGATCGAGATTTAATTTGGGTTATTGTCAACAGCAGGATGGTGAGTTACCTCTACCATGAGCCTACTGGGCGGCTGGTAGAAGGGGATAAATTATTAAAGCCCAACAATGAAATCTGGTTATTTTCTCAGGAACAAGACCAGTGGATTCTTGATACCATTATTAAAGACTCGCCGTTTTTTGATTTAGACCCACAAAAAGCTGCTTCTTGATTATTTATGATACATGCTGGGCTAAAAGTAAAAAGCTGCCCAGCGACTCAATCCCATGTGTTCTATCCGCTCAACCATCTTCTCGAAGGAGGTTTTAATAGGTATTAGCTGTAAATTTATCGTTACAGCTTAATATCCTGTCAATCTGTGCCGTTGTGTTTACCTGATTGTCTTATCTTGTATATGTTGGATAAAACCCACTTAATTGGCCTGCTCAGGTGGCTGATCTCTAATTACTATAAGATATAAGGGGACATTATGGCTAAGGGCACCAAGTATGTTGCTAAAGAACCGGATGCTAGTGGCTTTATACGTTATAGCGATGATGAAAATGCGGTTTGGCATCAGCTGATTACCAGACAGATGGACTGTATTCCAGGTAGGGCTTGTGATGAATATCTGGCAGGGCTAGATGCACTCCAGTTGCCTCATGATCGCATACCGCAGTTGGAAGAAGTGAATAAGGTATTAAAAGCTGCCACGGGTTGGGAAGTGGCGCGAGTACCTGCACTGATTTCTTTTGATAAATTCTTTTCAATGCTAGCCAATAAACAGTTTCCGGTGGCCACCTTTATTCGTTGCTGGGAGGAGTTAGATTATTTACAAGAACCCGATATATTTCATGAGATTTTTGGTCATTGTCCTATGTTAACCCACCCGGCTTTTGCTGCTTTTACCCATCACTATGGCAAGCTAGGCTACAAAGCATCGAAGGAAGAGCGAGTATTTTTAGCTAGACTGTATTGGTTAACTGTTGAGTTTGGTTTGTTACATTCAGCTAAAGGGTTACGTATTTATGGTGGTGGTATTTTATCTTCTATTGGTGAAACCCAATACGCGTTAGATAGCGATAAACCTGAGCGAGAGCCCTTTGATTTGGTCACTATGTTAAGAACCCCTTATCGTATAGATATAATGCAGCCGATTTACTTTATTATTAATTCAATTGATGATTTATTTGAGTTATCAAAAATGGATTTAATGGTTTATGTAGAGAAGGCAAAAAAAATGGGGTTGTTGCCACCTAAGTATCCACCAAAAACCATGACAGCATAAAGAACGTTTCTAAAAATAGCATTTTTAGAAACGCCCCGTACCTGTACAAATAGTCTCTAAAGAGAACAAAACCAATATTTTGACTATATTGATAAGGTTTTCTTATAGTTAAGACCGATAGGTTTTTTTGATAAAAATAAGGAATAAAAATGAGTGAATTAAAAAGTATGACGTGTGAGGCTTGTCGTGCGGATGCTCCTAAAGTATCTGATGAAGAGCTGAAAGAGTTAATCAGCCAGATACCTGATTGGGGAGTAGCAGTTCGGGATGGCATCATGCAGCTTGAACGACAGTTTAAGTTTAAAAACTTCAAGCAAGCAATAGCGTTTACAAATCGAGTAGGTGAGTTAGCTGAAGAGGTTTTCCATCATCCCGCTATTTTAACGGAATGGGGTAAAGTAACAGTAACTTGGTGGACCCATGCTATTAAAGGGCTGCATAAAAATGACTTTATTATGGCTGCTAAGACAGATGAATTGCTGGAAAAATAGTTGTACGATTGCATTACAATTTGAAATAAATAAGATTAAGCTTTCTTTATAATAGGAAGTGAGTGAAAACGGGTTATGACCCTCCTCCCCATGAATTCTTTGAAAGGATACAGGGGGTAAATATTGATGAAATAGCGGGGTTATCCTTTCACGACACTAAAGGTCATGCATGACCTTTAGTGCTTTTGCTGCTCTAAACAGTAGTTCCAGAACATCCTATATTTCCTATTTCCTTGCCTTTTAGACACCCTCTCATGCTTTTTGTTAATAGCCATTGACGGGTAATTTGTAATAACATCGTATCCCTTCACGGCTAGTAAAACGATAGTTATATATCCTTTACTGTCGTTTAAGGCCATAGAAAAAATAAGACTCACTGACGGATACGGATACCGCTTATGCGGCTTGAAATTACTTGCCAGGACCGTTTAGGTATAGCAGAAGAAGTACTTCGAATAATTTCTAATCAGCAGATCAATTTAAGAGGGGTTGAAATAGATCTGGCTGGTGTTATCTATTTGAGTTTACCCACTTTACCTTTTGAAAAGCTGCAGCTACTGCTTCCTGCCATTCGCCATATTACAGGGGTAAAGGATGTTCGCACAGTTGCTTGCATGCCAGTTGAAAGGGAGCATCACGAATTTTTGGTGTTATTAGCTACCCAGCCAACACCAGTATTATCGGTTGATATCAAAGGTAATATTTCTATTGCTAATGATGCTCTGTTAAAACTGTTAGGAGTGACTAAGGATGAGTTTATTGGTAGTGCCTTTAACCATTGGTTTAAAGGCATTAACCTGGCTCGTTGGCTACATGAAGGTGATCAGGCTTCTCATAGTCGCATGCTACGTTGGCATAGTCAGGAGGCCTGCGTTGATATTCTACCAATAGAGGTTCCTGAAGAAGAGGAAAATAATTTAGTCGGCGCTTTAGTGTGCTTTAAGCTAAGTCAACGGGAAACTAAGCCTAGTGAGTTGAATCAGGCTAAAACGATTGACTTTAGCGATATCTTCACAGTAAGTCCTTCAATGAAGCACGTTATCCGACAAGCTCGCCATTTAGCTAAATTAGAAGCCCCACTGCTAATTACAGGAGAAACGGGAACAGGCAAAGAGTTGGTAGCGAAGGCCTGTCACTTTGCTAGTAGCCGGGCAGATAAACCTTTTTTGGTGCTGAATTGCGCAGCATTACCCGATAGTGTTGCTGAAACAGAGTTATTTGGTTATGTGCAAGGTGCATATAGTAATGACCCTGAGTCTGGCAAGAAAGGTCTATTTGAGCAGGCCAATGGTGGCACAGTCCTATTAGATGAAATAGGGGAGATGTCAGCGACTTTACAAGTAAAACTGTTGCGGTTACTGCAAGACGGCACGTTTCGTCGAATAGGAAGTGAACAAGTCGTTAAAGTGAATGTAAGAATTATGTGTACTACTCAGAAAAACTTACCTGCATTATGCCAACAGGGTGTTTTTCGTGAAGATTTGTTCTATAGACTGAATGTGTTGTCTTTAGCGCTGCCACCCCTGCGGGTGAGAAAGGGTGATATCGTGCCAATGGCTGAACATTTTTTAAAACGCTTTGCTATCTCGCTAGGGGAGCAGTTAGCTCTAAGTAAAGCTTGTTGTAACTTAATTCAACAATACCCCTGGCCAGGTAATGTTAGGCAGCTAGAAAATGCCATTTATCGAGCTGCATCCATGGCGGAGGGTAGAGAACTTAGCCCAGAAGATTTACACCTGCCATCTTATGCTTCTGGCTATGGCTATTTTGATCACGCTTTTGAGGGCACTTTAGAAGAAGCAACTAAACGCTTCGAAAGTGAGTTATTGACTAGGCTTTACCCTGCCTATCCTAGCTCGCGGCTATTAGCGAAGAAGTTAGGGGTCTCACACACGGCTATTGCTAAAAAGCTGAAAGAGTATGGAATTGGGAAGCACCGAGCGTCAACTTAAGTTTACGTTGTTGGCAACCAATATGGACAGCAGAGTAGCTATTTTGCTGTCCGGTATGATTGTTTCTAAGTGAGGTTTTTAGCTGTAACAGAAAGCTTACAAAACAGTGGAAATATATCCATCTATTGATATATATCACTACTGTTTATTTTCCTCGTTATCTGGAGTACTCCTTTAACTATGGAGTCAAAAACTAAGTGAGATGACGGAGAATATAATAATGATGAGTCATGCAACGATTAACCCGCTTGGCACTGATGGTTTTGAATTTGTCGAGTATACGGCACCTGACCACCAGGGCATTCAGTCTTTAAAAGAACTCTTTCAACAGCTGGGTTTTACAGAAATTGCGAAACATCGTTCAAAGGATGTGTGGCTATTCAGGCAAGGCGATATTAACTTTATCGTTAATGCAGAGCCGCATTCTCAGGCAGAGGAATTTGCTCGTCAACATGGCCCAAGTGTCTGTGGCATGGCATTTCGAGTAGAGAATGCCAATCGTGCATTAGAGCAAGCGGTTAGTTGTGGTGCCAAAGTGTTCCAAGGTAACCTGGGGCCGATGGAGTTAAATATTCCCGCAATTTATGGTATTGGTGAGAGCACACTCTATTTTGTAGATCGTTATGGTGATCAGAGCATTTATGATATCGATTTTAAGTTTTACTCTGATTGGCAAGAACAACTAAGAGATAATGATGCTGGTTTGTTGGAGCTAGATCACCTTACCCATAACGTGCGACAAGGTAATATGGCTGCTTGGGCTGGTTTTTATGAGCGGCTGGGTAATTTCAAAGAAATTCGCTATTTTGACATTGAAGGTAAGTTGACTGGACTTGTCAGCAAAGCAATGACAGCTCCTTGTGGAAAAATTAGAATACCAATTAATGAGTCGTCTGACGATAAATCACAAATAGAAGAGTTTATTCGTGAATACCATGGTGAAGGGATTCAGCATATTGCCCTGTCAACGGACGATATTTATGAGACCGTCGCTAACCTGAAAAAACGCGGCTTGCGCTTTATGTTTACCCCAGATACCTACTATGAAAAAGTGGATGAGCGGGTGCCTGGACATGGTGAAAATCTTGATAAACTAAGGGACTTACGTATTTTAGTTGATGGTGCACCAGCAAAAGACGGCATTTTATTACAAATTTTTACAGATACTGTAATTGGACCCGTCTTTTTTGAAATTATCCAACGAAAAGGCAATGAAGGCTTTGGTGAAGGTAATTTCCAGGCATTATTTGAGTCAATTGAAGAAGACCAAATACGGCGGGGAGTATTAGCCGATGCGTAAGTGGATACGGTTCCCCCACAAGGAAGGCACAATATCCCGTCAGGCCCATGCGGACTTTCCTGAAGAAGCAATTTACGAGCGAGAACTAGGGCGGAGTGGTTTTTTTGGTCCTAGTAGTCATATGCACCATAAGCATCCGCCCACTGGTTGGTCCCAGTGGGAAGGCCCTCTTCGGCCAAGGCTGTTTAATTTAAATAACCTTGAGCAAACCACTGGCTCACCATGGCAGGCAACAACCGTATTATATAATGCTCATTGTAAATACCGGTTCTGGCAATGTAATAATGCTATGGAAATGTTGGTCCGCAATGCAGATGGTGATGATTTATTATTTATCCATGAGGGGGGTGGCAACTTCTATTGTGATTATGGGCACTTAACTCTGACTGCTGGTGATTATGTGGTGATTCCCAGAGGCACTATGTGGCGTCTGGAGCCTGCTGCTACTATGCAGGTATTAATGATAGAGGCTACTAATGACTCTTATCAATTACCAGAAAAAGGGCTAGTGGGAGATCAAGCCATTTTTGATCCTGCGATGCTGGATGTACCAGCTATTGATGATGCGTTTAAAGCACAGCAAACAGATATTCCTTGGTCAGTGCAAATTAAACGTAATGATCAGATTTCGGTAGTCACTTTTCCCTATAATCCATTAGATGCAATTGGCTGGCATGGCGAGTTATCAGTAGCACGTATTAATTGGCGGGATATTCGGCCGTTAATGAGTCACCGCTATCATTTGCCGCCTTCAGCTCATACTACATTTGTAGCCAGTCGGTTTGTGGTGTGTACCTTTGTACCAAGGCCAATTGAGAGTGATCCAGGCGCGCTGAAAGTGCCTTTTTATCATAATAACGATGATTTCGATGAAGTGCTTTTTTATCATGCAGGGGACTTCTTTAGTCGTGACAATATTGATAAGGGCATGGTGACTTTTCATCCTGCTGGCTTTACTCATGGACCACACCCTAAAGCTTTTCAGGCTGGGCGTGAATATAAGAAAAAATTTACTGATGAAGTAGCAGTGATGCTCGATACCCGAGATGCCTTAGAGGTGGGGGAGAGTATTGCTGTTGTAGAAGATGCCAATTATGTCAATAGTTGGCAGGTGAAATAAAGGTACTACCAACACTCTCGTGATGGGATTGTCACAAAAGGGTGTTGAAAATAAGTCTAGTGTACGATATGGAATAACAGGGTATTCTTCCGCCGCTCTTGAAGGGCCATCCCTAGCCCATCAAGAGCTAAAGCGACTTCCTTGTCGCAGCTACAAGAACACCCTGTCACCCCATATCAGCTAGCTGTTGCGGAACTGTTAAATATTAATTTATTCTAAAACTGTAAAATTAACGATATTCAATATGAAATTAGCCTCAATCAATAATAATTCACGTGATGGTCAGTTAGTGGTTGTTAATAAGCAGTTAACAGAAGCGGTGGCTGTGCCGGAAATAGCTAATACTTTACAACAGGCGTTGGATAACTGGCAGCAGTCAGAGCCAACCTTGCAAGAAATTTATCAGGCCTTAAATAAAGGGGGGGTTAAAAATGCCCAGCCTTTTGATCAGCGACAAGCATTGTCACCGTTACCCCGTGCCTATCAGTGGGCAGATGGTAGTGCTTATGTCAATCATGTTGAGTTGGTAAGGAAAGCCCGTGGTGCAGAAATGCCAGAGTCATTTTGGACTGATCCGTTAATGTATCAAGGTGGCTCAGATGTCTTTTTAGCGCCCTATGCACCCATTGAAATGGCAGATACTAGTTGGGGGATTGATTTTGAAGCAGAGATTGCTGTGGTGACAGATGATGTGCAAATGGGTATTACACCAGAGCGAGCGGCGGACAATATTAAATTATTTATGCTGGTTAACGATGTGTCATTGCGTAATTTAATTCCTGGCGAATTAGCAAAAGGGTTTGGTTTTTTTCAAAGCAAACCTTCTAGTGCTTTTTCTCCTATAGCGATAACGCCTGATGAGCTGGGGGATGCTTGGGATGGAAAAAAAGTACATTTGCCATTGCATAGTAAGCTCAATAATGAGTTTTTTGGTGCACCAGAAGCTGGGGTTGATATGACCTTTGACTTCCCAACTCTGGTTGCTCATGCAGCAAAAACTCGGCCGCTAGGTGCAGGTGCTATTATTGGTTCAGGAACAGTGTCTAATTATGATCGAAGTAAAGGTTCAAGCTGCCTTGCTGAAAAAAGAATGCTGGAAGTAATTGAACAAGGTAAGGCAAAGACTCCTTTTATGCAGTATGGTGATACAGTACGAATAGAAATGTTTGATAAGTCTGGCCAGTCTATTTTTGGTGCCATAGAACAGGTGGTTTCACCCTATAAGGGAGCATGAAATGATTAACCTATACAGCTACTGGCGTTCTTCTGCGGCTTACCGGGTAAGGATTGCTTTAAATTGGAAGGGGCTTCCTTATAACACAATACCGGTACACTTGGTTAAAGAGGGTGGCCAACAGCATCAGTCAAGCTACAAAGAACTGAATCCTCAGGAGCTGGTTCCCACTATTCAATTGGATGGTATGACGCTTGGGCAGTCAATGGCCATTTTAGAGTATTTAGAAGAACATTATCCTGAACGACCACTACTGCCTGCTGATAATGCAGAAAGAGCGGCTATTCGAGCATTTGCACTTGCCATTGCTTGCGACATCCATCCGTTAAATAATTTACGAGTATTACAGTATTTAACTCAGCAGTTAGGTGTTTCTGATCAACAAAAACAGCAGTGGTATAGTCATTGGGTAGTAAATGGATTTTCGGCATTAGAAGCGCAACTGACTAATACGGCAGGTACATTCTGTTTTGGTGACGAGTTTTCTCTGGCTGATATTGTGCTAATTCCCCAAGCATATAATGCTAATCGCTTTAATTTATCCTTAAGTGACTTTCCCAATATTGACCGTATTTATGAGCACTGTCAGTCAATACCTGCAGTAAAGAATGCTGCACCAGAAATGCAACCTGATGCAGAATAAATACGCTTAATTATATAGGAATAAAAAAAGCGCCTTTCGGCGCTTTTTTGTTAGTCGTTAAGCACGTTAAAGGTTGGTTCAACTAAAGCGACTTCAGTGAAATTATGGTTTTGATAGTTGCTTGCCATATCATAAACACTCATTTCAACAACTCCCCAAATACCGGGTATTGAACCTGCCGGTAAGTGGATTTTTTTGGTATACACTTTAGGGGCGCTTGGGTTACCTTTAAAGAAAAGTCGTCCATCATTGTTTGGCTGATGAATGAAATCGTGAGTGACGCCTTGTGGATCACGAAGCTTCATTCTTGCATAATTAAACCCTGAGTTATTATCGTTTACTTGATAACGAATCGTAACGATAGTTTCACCGTTAGGATTATTGGGGTTAACAGGTGTTGCATTAACACTAATTTGATTTAGGTTAAGCGTTGGTGGTTGTGTATCAGGGTTAGTTGAGTTAAGTGTAACTTTTGGAGAAGCATCTTCCTTAAAGAAGTCAAATTTGCCTTCGTTGAGGGCTTTATCTTTCATCCTGATTTGATGGATGCTATATGAGCCTGAAGCCATATAGTTTGGCATAATATAGGCTAACTTACAGGTATTAGAGGCTGCATTGAAATCACCATATTTATAGATAGAATATAGTTTTGCTGATTCATGTACTAGTGTGCCGTAACAAGGATGGCTATCAGCCATGCCAACTTTTTCAATAACTTGCCACTCGGCAGTGACTTTGTTTATTGGCTCTGCAAAAGAACTATTATCTTGACTAACATTAAGTCTTAAACTGTTAGGTACATAGGCAGGTGGTGTGGTATCTGGGTTATCATTACCAATGTTTAATTTCCAACCAAAGTCATCTATACCACTAAATCGCTGATTGCCATTGTTATCGTTTAAGGCAATTTGATCTGGTCGCCAATAACCACTAGGCGCATTTTTATCAATAGTAAAGCTGCCTTTTAATAGGGGCCCCACTTTTACTTCAGTGCCTGATTGGTTGACTGGTTTTAACCAAAAATCTTTATAAGTGCCAATCGGGCTAAATACTCGTACAGACGTGGCGGTGGCACCTTCCAATTGACTGTTTTTTGCATGTAATTTAATAGTGACATTAACTTTTTTGTCACCATTACTTTCAGTGGTTACGCCAATTTCTACATTTTTGATTTTGCCTGGGTAAATATAATCAGGATACAGGTTAAGGACTTCAAAAGTTTTATCTTGATCAATAATAGAAATATACTGACTACCTTTCATAATTCGCTTTTGAATAAAGTCGAATTTTTTCGGAGATCTTGAGCGTAATTTATCAGGGTTGATGATATAGTAATCAATGGATTCTGCCATGTCCTCGTTGGGATTTTTGGCATGGGCATAGGCGGAAACAAACTCTGTTTGCTTAGATGTACTCCAGCCATCACTGTCATTTGGGTTTACATACCAGCCGCCGACTTCAGCCCACTCACGTTGAGTTTGCTCATTCAGCATTTTTCCATAAATAAAGTGTGCTTTTTCGTGGACTATCAAACGATGAATATAGTCATCAGACTGCTGACGAAAAGCACTTTCCATAAATTCGATATAACCATTATTGCCTGAGTTTTTACCTGTTCTCCAAGCAACAGCAGGTGCGGTAGGATGGATGGGATGCTCCATACCATTTTTCCGTCTGACCAGATGACTAAGGCCTTTGATACTGTGCATGCCTGTAGGCATATCTTCAAAAATATTAATTAATTTAACCTTTTCCCTTGGTAAAAACTCTTGGAAGTAGTTGGCAGACTCATTGGTAATTCCGGCTGTCAGTTGGCTAATATTGGCTTTTAAGCTAACGCCAAAGCGCTCATTCATTATTTTTTCTACTGCAGCGCTATCATTACCAAAGTCGGTAACGACATTTATTAATGCATGGTGTAGCCTTTTAGAAAAAAAACGGCCTTTCACTCCGTCAATTTCTACTAAGCGAGGAGCAGCATTAATAAATACTTTGTCATTAATGCGTATTTTGCGAACGTTATCTTGAGTGATGATTTCGATATCATCAGCTAGTTCTTCGCTGGTAATTTCCCAAACAGACTGACTTAAACTTTGTTCACCATAAGGATTTCTTTTTTGCTGAGGAATCATTCTTATAGTGCTGAGTAAGCGGTTAGCATGTTCTAAAGACCAAGCTTGATCAGGTGTATCCACTAATACAATATTGTAGTCATGAAGGAGTGCATCTGATGCAGAGTTATCTACAACTTCAATGGTTTGATTTAAAAATGTAATAGTTCGCTTTTTATTAACATGAGTTTGGTATTCTGACTTGTCGTATTCTTCAGTATCTTCCCATTTGAAATGGTATGAATATTCATCAGTTGAAGCTTTTGTGAAGTTGAAGTTTATTTCTTCTGCGGTAACTTTTCTTTGATGGTTTGCTAATACATAACCAGATGCATGGGCTTTGATAGTGGCTGCACCGGAATATTGTTTAAAACAGAATTGACCATTGCCTGTTATTGATTGAGTTTGCAGAGCAGCTGCTGAAGTTAAGGTTACTTTGGCAGTTGTCTCTGGGTCAATACCAGTAATAAAACCAGAAACTTTACATTTTTGGGCAGAATCAGTTGTATTAGTGGGTTGATTTGTTTGGCCTTCGAGGTCAAAGTTTAGCTGTACAACAGATTTATTTGAGAGCTTACCGGTTGTATCAGTCACTTGGTAATAGAACTCATCATAGTCGACAGCTGATGTGGGAGTATAGGTAAATTTACCAGTGTTTGGATCCATTTTTACTTCGCCAAACTTTGGTTGTGTGACCACTTTGTAAGCGAGAGCATCTTTATCTAAGTCTTGTGCCCAAACCCAACTGTTGTGAGTGCCAGGCTTGCTGATAGTCTCACTATGACCTTGGGTTATAGGTGCTTGGTTA
This sequence comes from Spartinivicinus poritis, assembly GCF_028858535.1. Classification (NCBI taxonomy): domain Bacteria; kingdom Pseudomonadati; phylum Pseudomonadota; class Gammaproteobacteria; order Oceanospirillales; family Zooshikellaceae; genus Spartinivicinus; species Spartinivicinus poritis. The sequence continues at coordinate 38,276 of NZ_JAPMOU010000033.1, read as the reverse complement.
GCAGCCCAAACTGAGGTAGCTAGATGACTTAAGCCAAGAGCCAAAGTAATTGGCAGTACATGTTTAGCCATAATAAAATTACCTTTCCTTATATGCTGTAATAGATATAAAAACGTCTTGTGTTGTGTATTTTTTGCTAAAAAACATTATTAATATTTTCAGGTTTTATATATCAAACGTCGTAGCTAATCATTCGCTGTATAATTACTGTTAGCTACGATGCTTGAACAATGATGCGATTTAGTTATCCATTGGCGGGCGAGCTAAACTGCTAGATTTATCCAAAGGTCTGTGCACAAATGCTGTTTTATGTGGACGGTGATAAACTGGTTGTCTATCTGCAGCTGTTGGGGTAATCCCTTTTTTCTGCTGCCAGTCTGTTAGTACATTGTCACGCCACTTAATAAATAGGTCATTGTAGCGAGTTGCCATCTCCAACAGGTTCGCTTTATATTGACTTGAGTCTTTCTGGCGTAATGTACGACGCAAATCCAAGTATTCTGTTGGGTGGTTTTCGTGAAGATAACGATGCATCATGTAAGACCAACGATACACCATAGTTTCATCACCGTATGTCGTTTTTGCAATGGCATGCATATCAGGGCGGTTTTTATTACCTAGACGCACCAGATAAGTTAAACCACGCTCGTTATTTTTTTCATGAGCCATATATTCGGCTAACCCTTCAGCCCACCAAGTAGTGAGATCTAATGGGTGGTGACCAAAGCGACCATATTGATTAAAGCGGCCATCTAAATAATGTACATACTCATGACGTAAGTTCCATACTTGCCAGTCAGGTCTGAACACTTCATAGGCATAAAATCTTGCTTGGTTATTGGCTTTGGTTGGATCACCTTCGATATAAATACCACCATTGTCGGTACTGACCTTAAATAAAATACCACCGTATTTTTTCCAGTCTTCTGGGCTATTGAAAATAACTAGTTCCAGGTTTTTATTTTTGTCTTCTGCAACGGGCTGTTTACCAGTAATCATTTTTTGGTGGAAGGTGGTTTCCATATTGCTCAGCTCATAACAAATAGTAGCAAGCTGGTCATTGGATAACTCTTGAGCACGGACTTTTAGCGTTGTGCTACAAACATGCTGCTTAGGTAGAACTTCTTCTTCCTGGTAGATATGGCATAAGTTTTTGAACGTAGTATCACAGGCCTGTTGAGCACTTTCAGTACGCACGTAATAACGGGTTTTATCTACATAATACATGTAGAAGTTACTTTTTAGCTCTTCCTGGTCTTTATAGCTATTGTAGTGTCGTACAATATTAGAAGCCATTTGATCTAACTGCTGGTTCCAGTTAGTTGCATCCCTTAGCCATAGGTTGCCAAGTGCTTCGATAGCATTGAACATCACAAATGGATCTTTACCATTCCACATGCCAGTTTGGCTAAGGGCTAAACTGTTAATTAATTGAGGTACCTGGCTAGCTAATAAGGTTGCTTTTAGAGCCTCATTTTTATGATGTTTTGCTTGTAAACCTAAGTCGTCAAATAAGTTAAGGGTTTGGAAAACTGAATCTCCAAATCGACGCTCAGAGGCTAAATCATCTTGGGCATAAAAAGTCAGTAGTTTTTCAATGGTAGGCAAATGACGATCCATTTGTGGCTGCATATCAGCTACCCGCATTAAACCGGCTAGAGCGACTACATAACCTTCAATGACAGCAGCACTACTTTTTTTCAGCTTAACCAATTCAGACATCTGGCTGACTTGAAAAAGGGCAGCCTCTAAATTTTGACGTAAGCTGGCATTCACTTTTGATAAAGGGGTGTAATAGTTAAATGCTCGTAAAAAATACAACAGTTTATCCAAGTCTGGATCATCAATGTCATTTTGTTGGGCTAAAAAGATAACGGCTTTGGTGACATCGGCCAGTCGGTTGGGAGAATTATGCTGAAAGTTGGGAGTGAAAAAGTCACTATTTAGTACTTCAGTTACATTATTTGAAAAGTCTTGTTTGGATCGATAACTATCACCTTTGACAGAGGTTGTTGGGTTGGTAGCGACTGGTGGTTTGGTAGGCTTAGGTGTGTTAGTTGTAGGTATAATTGGGTTTTCTGTTGTTGGGGGATTAGTCGTAGGATTATTAGTGGTTGGGTTATTTGGAATAGGCGTATTATTAACGGGATTAGCTGTGCTATTACCAAACGCTAACGTCAGCTGTATTGTAGCTGTGTTTGACTGTCTGCTACCATCAGTTACTTGATAACTAAAGTCGTCATAAGTTGCGCTAGGGTTGGTTGGCTGATAGCTGTATTTGCCTGTTTTAGGGTCTAAGGTTAATCGGCCATGTTTAGGCTGTTTGACTACTTGATAGGTTAGTGGATCATTATCATCGTCTTTAGCCCACACCCGACTGTTGTGTAATTTGTATTCGGTTAATTGTTCAGCATGGCCTTGTACCACAGGTGAATTATTATTTGGATTATTAGGCTGGTTGGTAGATTTAGGCTGTGATGCCTGATCAGTTGATTCAAAATTCAACTGTACAGATGACTGGTTGGATTGTAGTTGTCCATCAGAAACCTGATAAGAGAACTCATCATAAGCGACAGTTGATGTTGGGGTATAGATGAACTTTCCTGTCTTAGGGTCCAGTTTAACCTGGCCATATTTAGGAGGAGTCACAACCTGGTAAGTCAGGGAGTCATTATTAGGGTCTTGAGCCCAAACCCAGCTTTTATGGGGGCCTGATGAGATGATTGTTTCGCTGTGGCTTTGGGTAATAGGTGCTTGATTAGCCGCCCAAACCGCAGTAGATAAATGACTTAAGCCAAGAGCCAAGGTAACTGGCAGTATGTGTTTAGCCATAGTCGGGTTGCCTTTTCCTTATATGTTGTAATAGGCATAAGAACAGCTTGTGTAGCACTGTTTGCCTAGAAAATGCAGTTAGTAGTTCCAGTCGTTATTTATTTGGCGTTGTTCAACATAGATGTGAAACCACAAATACGGTTGTTGACGCCTTAATAGTTGATGCGATTAAGATACACCCCTGATGCAGGGTAAAATCACGGTACAAAAATCATCCAAAGTAGACAGGCGGCTTATTATTTAATCGCGAAGCAATAATAGCAGGTCGGCAACTTTAAGGTCCGGCAAGCTTTATTGTTTTGTGAAATGGTATGCAGTTTTAATTTGTCTTTACTGTCGTTCTAAGTGTGTGATTTTTAAGGGGTTTGTTTTGAGGGTTTGATATGGAGTAACAAGCTATTCTTCACCACTCTTGAAGGGCCTTCCCTGGCCCATCAAAAGCTAAAGCGACATCCATGTCGCCGCTACAGAATACCTTGTTACTCCATATCCTCTAGCTTTTGAGATAGATTCTAAGAGAGGAGGAAAACGGTTAAAACGAGACGTAACTGAAGAACGATAGATATTTAGCGATTTTCCTTTGGTTGGTTTAAGTCTATTAAATAACCAGTTTTCATTGAAAGTCTATAATTAATAGAACGGAGTTAGTATTCTAATCATACAGTTATTAATTTAATACACTAGACTATAAAAAGGGATTTAGTTAGAGAGCAAAACTAGATAACTATGAAGGGCTAAATGAAAAAGTACACTTTTGATACTAACTGTTTTATTGATGCAGTAAATTCAAACTCACATTCTTATCAACCATTACAACAAATACTAGAAGCTGCTCGTAATGGAATTATACAGATAGTTGTAAGTCTTCATACGTTGTATGAACTTGAACAAAAGAAAGATGAAGCATGGAATTTAGCTAAGACTTTCTTTGTATTGGATCACTGGCCTATAGGAAGTTGGGACGATCAAGTAGGTAATTGGGTACAACAAGTAGGTAGCTGGAATGATGCTAAAAAAAATGATGAAATACAAAAAGAATTAGAAAAGCTGGCAAAGTCTGGAAATGATATTAGGGATCGAGGTGCTTACTTAGATGCGCTATGTAATAAGTGTGACGGTTTCATTACTTCTGATAAACAACTCGTAGGCTCTGGTCCGGCAAAAAGAATTAATGAACATTTTTCAATGCCTGTTATGACACCTGAAAGTCTCGTTCAAAAGATGAGCTTATAAATTCATTATTAATGATACACAAACTGACAAAGATTAAATAAGTTACTGTGTGGTATTTGGTGGATGATAAGTGATATAAAGAGCGCAGTTTGATTTCTATGATCAAATATCAAAAAAATGCTTGTTATAAAATTTGACACATTATAGTGAGTGTACTGGCTGGCCCAAATCGAACACACAGAAACGAACTTGAGCCAAACCTATCTACTACTAATCCCACTCTGCCGCCGACTGCTGATCTTTATCCCGCTCATCCACCCAATGCTCTCCCTTAGAGGTTATTTCTTTTTTCCAAAAAGGAGCGGTGGTTTTTAATTTGTCGATTAAAAATTCACAGGCGGCGAAGGATGCTTTGCGGTGGGCGCTGGCGACGCCGACATATACGATAGGCTCGCCCAATGATAGCTGACCGACGCGATGGCAAATAATCGCATCAATAATTGACCAGCGTTGCTTGGCTTCTTTCATTAATTCATTAAGCACTTTTTCTGTCATGCCTGGGTAATGTTCCAGGTAAATTGCGGTGACATCGGGTCGTTCGCTGAAGTCTCTGACTAATCCGCAGAAGGTGGCAATGGCACCGACTTTTGGGGAGTGCTTGCGAAGCGTTTGATCAAAGGTAGCAATGTCAAAAGGGGCTTGCTGAATGCTGATCATGAATCAGCCTCCTGTTACTGGCGGAAATAAAGCCACTTCATCGCCGTCTTTTACAGCACTATTAAAAGGCATCATGGTTTGGTTGATGGCGGCTTTAAGATTGGGGTTGGATAGGGCTTGCTGCCAGTTGTCGCCGCGTTGCTTGAGTTGCTCAATCATCACAGATAGTGACTCAACGTCGTCGTTTAAGTCGATGCTGTCAACGGCTAATTGCTCTCTCAAACGGCCAAAAAATAGTACTTTAATCATTGTTAATCCTCTGTTTGCCAATGGCCACTGCGGCCACCTTGTTTTTCCAGCAGCTTGGTCTCTTGAATAACCATCCCTCTATCCACTGCTTTACACATATCGTACAGGGTTAAGGTCGCGGCTGAAGCGGCAGTGAGTGCCTCCATTTCTACTCCGGTTTGGCCAGTGACTTTGCACTCAGTGATGACCCGAACCTGATTATGCTTAGGTTCAGGTAGCAGCTGCACTTTGACACTGGTTAGCATGAGAGGGTGACAAAGAGGAATGATATCTGAGCAGCGTTTGGCGGCCTGAATCCCGGCTATACGAGCCACTGCCAGCACATCTCCTTTTTTATGACTACCTGACATAATCATTGCCAGGGTATCTGGTTGCATAGTGATGATGGACTGAGCCCTTGCTACCCGGTGGGTGGCAGGCTTTTCAGTGACATCCACCATTTGCGCATTACCCTGCTGGTCAATATGGGTCAGTGTTTGGTTCGGTTTTTCCATAAGGATAACTTCTTAAATACATTGGCTATTGAGCCTGTTTTAATACAGCACCGCCCAGGCTGCAAGGGGAACCAGAATAAATAATAAGGGCTAAATTGGTAGTTGCCGATGCAATGACCTGGCTCAAGCAGGAGTAACAGCTGATTTTCTCATTGGGCTGTAGGTAAAATCATCAGGATTGTCGTCTTGTTTTGTATTTTTGAGTTTGCCTGATTATAAACTCAAGGCTATTGCTAACTCTTTGATTTAAAATTAAAAAGTGTATGGGAGTAGATGCTTAGAGCAAATTCGATTGGTTGAACTGTGATCTTCTCCTAGGTTCTGGCTGTGTTTTGGTTTGTGTTTTAATTATGACTGTGTTCATATATGCCGGCTTTTTGGGTGAATTTTGATCAGAATTTGGGCTGTCAATAATTCAGTGTGCCGTTATAAGCGTGATGAATACAAAGAGTGGCTTATATCTAGAGCATAGCCGAGAGAGTTTATTGCAAAGAAATAACGTTTTTTGCAATACGCTTTAGCAGGTTCTAAAGCAAAATAGCTTTTACATATTATTGAGTTGTTAAGAGTAGTCGAATGAAGTATCAGCCTACCGCTGAAGATAGTCAAACCACGCTAACAGCCCTGCAAGGGATGCTGACTATCGCTGTATTATTACAAGCAGTTGAAGATCCAAAGCAGCATGAAGCGCTAGTGAATGAGCTCTCTAGTTTACCAATCAAACAAGCCACTAAACAATTTGCACGACAGTTGCAGCTAAGAGCTAAATTAACTGCGGCTAAAGCAGAGAAAATGACTGGTCTAGAATTACCGCTGCTGTTTTTATCGACAGAAGGTGAATATTGTTTATTGCTTAAGCTGAATGATAAACAAGCATTGATCCAACGGCCCTCTGTAGGTCGCCCAGAAGTAGTAGAAATTACTGCGCTAGAACAAATGTGGCAAGGCCCGATTATTTCAGTGTCAAGCAAAATTGTTGCTGACGGGGCGAAGCGAAAATTTGATATTAGCTGGTTTATTCCTGAATTTATCCGTCACCGCAAGCTGCTAAAGGAAGTCATTATAGCTGCTTTCTTTTTGCAAGTGGTGGCTTTGGTGTCGCCTTTATTTTTCCAGGTGGTGATGGATAAGGTATTGGTGCACCAGGCGCTATCTACACTGGATGTGTTGGTTATTGTTTTGGTTGTTGTGGCGATTTTTGAAATTGTACTAAAGGGGCTGCGTGAATATTTATTTGCCCATACCACCACGCGAATTGATGTACAATTAGGCAGCCAGTTATTCAAGCATTTATTGAATTTACCACTTATTTATTTTAAATCCCGCAGTGTCGGGGTAACAGTCATGCGGATTCGAGAGTTAGACACTATCCGTGAATTTATCACTGGAGCTGGCCTGACGTTATTAGTGGATTTAACCTTTACCATCGTATTTTTTGCGGTGATGTACTATTACTCATTCTTTTTAGCAACGTTAGTCTTATTGTCAGTGCCTCTTTATATTGGATTATCTGTTTTAATCACTAACCCGTTACAAAGCCGAATTGAAAATCTGTTTCAATGTGGGGCAATTAATAATGCCTTTTTAACTGAAACGGTTAGTGGGGTAGAAACGGTTAAAAGCCTCTCCTTAGAGCCTCAACTGCAGCGTCGTTGGGAAAGCCAAACCCATGACTATGTAAAAGCCAACTATCAGGTGCAGTGGTTACAAGTGCTAACCAGCCAAGGTGTACAGATGATTCAAAAAGTCACCATGGTGCTGGTCTTATGGTTTGGGGCAAGAATGGTAATTGATCTAGAGCTATCTATTGGTCAGTTAATTGCCTTTAATATGATGGCTAATCATGTCAGCCAACCAGTGATTCGTTTAGCAGAATTATGGCAACAGTTTGTTCAGGCCAGGGTATCAGTGGACCGTCTAGGGGATGTGTTAAATACAGTACCAGAGCAAAATAAAGAAAGTGCTCGTTTATTAGAGAAACCCAAAGGGCGCATTGATATCGATAATGTCATTTTTCGTTATCGACCCGATTTACCACCAGTTATTAATGAAATGTCACTCACTATTCAGCCAGGTGAATTAATTGGAGTGGTGGGGCCTTCTGGTTCAGGAAAAAGCACTTTAACAAAGCTGATTCAACGGTTGTATATCCCTGAGCGTGGCCGGCTGCTGCTAGATGGGCAAGATATTAGGCAGTTAGATCCTAACTCTATGCGTAGTCATATTGGTGTTGTACTGCAGGAGAATTATTTATTTAACCGAACAGTACGTGACAATATTGCACTTAGCCAACCGGCAGCTACGATGGATCAGGTGATGAGAGCAGCAAAGTTAGCCGGTGCCCACGAATTTATTATTGAACTGCCTGATGGCTATGACACGGTTTTAGCCGAAAATGGCTCTTCCCTGTCAGGTGGCCAGCGCCAGCGGGTTGCCATTGCCCGAGCCTTATTAAATGACCCGGCGATATTAATTTTTGATGAAGCCACTAGTGCGCTGGATGATATTTCCCAGGCGGTCATTCAAGAAAATATGGCTGATATTTGTCAAGGGCGTACAGTCATCGTTATTGCTCATCGTTTATCAACGGTTAAAGCCTGTGATCGAATTATTGCCGTTGATAAAGGACAGATAGTAGAAGCAGGCAACCATGATCAGCTAATGGCAGCTAATGGTTGTTATGCCAAGTTATGGTCAATGCAGCGAGTGTGATTGGGTAGTAAATATGAGTATTGGAAAACATGTAAAAACAGCCGCTGCGGCTTACCAGCAATTAAAAGACGAGCCAGCGCCAGTTAAACGGCAGCGGCATGAATACGAATTTTTGCCTGCTTATTTAGAAGTAACTGATAAACCGCCTGCACCATTATCTCGTAAAATTGCCTGGGGAATTTGCGGTTTATTGTTTTTAACTGTCTTATGGGCAAGCTTGGGGCACATCGATATTATTGCCAGTGCTACTGGTAAGGTGATGGTAAGCAGCCGAACCAAAGTCATTCAGCCTCTTGAAACAGCGGTCATTTCTGCGATTCATGTACGTGATGGGCAAAGTGTTAAAAAGGGTGATGTATTAATTGAGTTAAACCCCACGGGCGCTGTAGCAGATACTCAGCGTTTGAAAGAGCAGTTGTTATTTGCCCAGTTGGATGCAGCTCGATTGCGGGCATTATTAAGTGATAACCCCAAGCAAAACTTTACTCCACCAAAAGATGCAATGCTGAATCAAACTGAAGAAGCTAAGCAATTGATGATGAGTCAATATGGTGAAAAACAAGCCATTAAAAAAACCTATGCCAGTGAAATTAAGCAAAACCAGGCTCAGCAAACATCTACACAAACAGAGCTGGTTAGCCGTAAAAAAGTCTTAAAAAGCATTAAAAAACGATTAGCTGCACAGGACTCCCTGGTTAAACGCGATGCTTTTCCAAAAATACAATATCTAGAGTTAGAAGAAGAAAAACTACAATTGGAGACGGATTTAGCGGTTTTAGGCAGTCGATTATTAGAGCTACAAGCTGCGGCAGTCAATATTATTGATCGTCGTAATCAGGCGGTATTTGAACGTGAACGCCAGTGGCGCCAACAGCTTTCTGAAGCGGAAAAAACCATCTCTCAATCTCAACAAGAGTTGATTAAAGCAAAAGAGCGTGCCAGATTACAAACCTTAATTGCACCGGTTACAGGGGTGGTTCAGGAGCTGGCTGTACACACCATTGGTGGGGTGGTAAGCCCTGCACAAACTCTGATGGTAGTAGTGCCGAAAGATGCATTATTAGAGGCTGAAGCATTAGTGCTAAATAAGGATGTGGGTTTTGTTATTCCTGGTCAGGAAGTGGAAATTAAAATTGATAGTTTTCCCTATACTAAATACGGCACTATTCGAGGTGTTATCAGCAACGTTTCTAAAGATGCAGTGGAAAATGAACAGTTAGGATTAGTTTTCCCTGCTCGGGTAGAAATGGAAACTGATCAAATAATGGTTGATGGTCATGCTATTAACTTAGCTCCAGGGATGACGATTACCGCTGAAATCAAAACGGGTGAGCGGCGGGTTATCGAATATTTGCTTAGCCCCTTGCAAGAATACCAGTCAGAAGCATTAAAGGAGCGGTAATATGCAGCAGGAGCAGCAACAAGATCAGCAGGATACCGCACTGAACCAACTCAAAACCCAGTCAGCCATTAGTTGTTTAGTTAGGGTAGGTCAGTTATTTGATATTGCTATTGATGCACAACAGTTGCAGCATCGTCATGGCAACTATGAATCTGCTTACGATGAGCTGGATATAGCACGTTGTGCAGGGCGTTATGGTTTTAAGTCTAAATGGCAGACAATTGAAACCAAAGCGCTAGAAAAAATACCGGTACCTGCCATATTGTTTTGGCAAGGGCATTATTGGGTATTAGAAAAAAATGATGCCGAAAGTAACAGCTGGCAGCTTTTTAATGGTAAAACACAGCAAGTAGTTAATATCAGTGTTAAAGCATTACTGATAATAGAAAAACTGCAAGTGATGTTATTGAATAAGTCTGATGTGGTAAAAGTGAATGCATTACCCTTTGGCTTTCAGTGGTTCTGGCAGTTTATCAAAAAGTATCGCAAGCAATTTCGTGACGTTATGATCGTCTCCATATTCTTGCAGCTATTTGCTCTAGTCACGCCATTTCTATTTCAAACGGTCATTGATAAGGTATTGGTGAGTCGCGGTTTATCTAGCTTGCATGTATTAGCCATTGGCTTACTCAGTTTGGCTTTATTTGAGCCTATTTTTACCTTTATTCGCTCCATTGTCTTTTCCCACTTGGCCAGCCGGGTCAACTCGGAGTTGACCAGCTATGTCTACCAGCATTTAATAGGGCTTCCGTTAGCTTTTTTCCGTACTCGGCAAACCGGTGAAATTATTGCGCGAATTCGGGAAATGGATCAAGTACGCAGCTTCATGACAGGCACAGCACTAACTTTAGTGTTGGACTTATTATTTGTTGGTGTGTTTATGGCGGTCATGTTTAGTTATGCGCCATTATTAGCCTGGTTGGTTATTGGTTCTTTTGTTATTTATGCTGGGTTTTGGTTGTGTATAACGCCAAGCTTACGCCAACGAGTACAGCGGCAATACGAAAAAAATGCTGATAACACTGCATTCTTAACTGAAACAGTGACTGGTATTGAAACCATCAAAACCTCTGCAACAGAGCCACAATTCAATAAGCAGTGGGATGAAAAATTAGCCAATTATGTTAAATCAGCGTTTAGCACTTCGCTGCTTGGTAATATTGCTGGGCAGGGAATTGGTTTAATTCAAAAACTATTTTCAGCATTACTCTTATGGTTTGGTGTTAAACTAGTGCTTGAAGGTAAGCTGACAGTGGGTGAGCTAGTGGCCTTTAATATGCTGGCTGGCCATGTGACGATGCCAGTGTTAAGACTCGCGCAAGTTTGGCAAGAGTTCCAGCAGGCTTCCATATCCTTACGGCGGGTTGGTGATATTATGCATCATCCTGCCGAAAATAATATTCAAGCAGGCAAAACTTCTCAGCCTACTATTGAAGGTGAAATTGAATTACGTAAAGTGACTTTTCGCTATCATGACGATGCGCCTGAAGCCTTAAGGCGTCTTGACTTAACAGTAAAAGCAGGACAAATGATTGGTTTAACGGGGCGTTCTGGCTCAGGTAAAAGTACTATCACTAAACTGGTACAGCGCTTATATGTGCCACAAAGCGGTCAGGTATTAGTGGATGGAATGGATTTAGCTCTAATAGACCCTGCTTTATTAAGGCAAAATACGGGTGTGGTACTGCAAGAAAGCTTTTTATTTAATGGCACTATTCGAGAAAACATTATAATCAGTAACCCCTCAGCCACTGAGGAGGATATGATTAATGCGGCTAAATTAGCGGGTGCCCATGAGTTTATCGGTGAGTTACAAGGAGGTTATGATACACCAGTTGGAGAACGTGGTGGAAATCTATCTGGCGGTCAACGACAGCGAGTGGCAATTGCTCGGGCACTGATTAATGACCCGAAAATCTTGATTATGGATGAAGCAACTAGCGCTTTGGATTATGAATCTGAGCAAACTATTCTGGAGAATATGCCTGCAATTGCTAAAGGGCGAACGATTATAGTCATTGCTCACCGCTTAAATGCTTTACAGCATTGCGACAATATTTTGGTGTTAGATAAAGGTGAAATTGCGGAGCAAGGCACCCATAGCGAGTTGGTAAAATCTGGTGGTCATTATGCAGAGTTATGGGAGCTGCAAACAGCCAGTAATCAGTCGAAGCCAAATACTGCAAGTAATCAATCCACAGCCACTCAAGCCCCAGCATTTAGTTTAAATGCTTCGTTTAAGTTCTAATCATCTGATAATGTAGCCTAGTGGTTCATGCGTAAAGTTGTTACCCAACTTCACGCATGGACCACTAGGTCGTTTTGAATAGAGCTGCTTTCAATCCTTTATTTAATACACCTTATCTGCCTTCCTTGCCGCTTTCTCAACTATACTCGACAGTATTACTTTTTATGATTAGTGAGAGGAGCATATGATTTGGTTTGTGTTGGCACTTTTAGCTGTGCTGATAGCAATGTTGGTTACCTTATTGAAAGGTGCTGGCAAGTCTCAAGTTGCTATTGAGGTGAGCCATATTATGACAAGAATTGAGCGAGCTCGTGAGTTAAGTAACGAGGAAAAAGCCAAGCAGGAAGCAGAAAAACTAAAACAATTGTTAGATAGAGAAGGATTGAATGGTGGGATATTTGATCGAGCACGTGAGTTAATTAATGAGGTGCTAAGTTAAATGTAAAAAGTCTCGTTATAAAGGAATATATATTCAAAACCATAAGCTTGTCATAAGCCTGCTAGGCAAAGTTTTAATAATTTCTGATTAGTTGTTTTACAAATTAATATACTCGATTACAGGTATTAAATTTAGTTTGCTATCTGTGGTTTGTTTCGCGATGGGTTAGCGTCTGCTTCGTTAGGGTATGGTCATTCTATGACCCGACCCATGAGCGAAACAACGATGAGACTAAAAAATAAAAAGTCACCTATCACTGTGCTGCTTTCGGCAGTTTTGGTTTCTCAAGCTGCTGCAACTGTTATAAATGTGTCAGCGACTGAAGACCTGTTCTCACCAATTAATGGTAGTTATCAGCAGTATGGCTCTATCTCTAAGGCTGAGGCTGAATACACACAGGCGAAACGAGAAGTTGATCTGCAGCTTGAAACTGTGGATGGAAAAATAGTTTTTCCAGAGCAAACAACGCTGAATTTATTTTCAGGAGAATCATTTAATCTGCAGGTGAAGCGACGGGAGCAGTCGACTACTAATAATGTAGAAATTATTTATGGATATGTGTTTGATAGTGGTTTTGATCATATTAAAAACTATAGCAATGTTATTTTCACAATTAACCACGACACCAATAAGCTAACAGGGCTGATTGAAACTGAATATGATAGCTATTTAGTACAGCCAAATGAAAATGGCCGATACACGATCAGCAAGCAGCGAATGCCTGAAATGCTAGACCAGCATGTACTACCTGCTCAAAACTGGCAAGTGGCTGAGTTCCAAGGTAGAGATAAAACGGCTAAAGGTGAAACCGACAAAAAAGGTAATTTCATTATCGATGTATATCTTGGTTTTTCCAATCAGGCAGCAAGCAAAGTGGGTGATCCTAAAGCAGAGGCAGAAAAGTATGTGGCTTCTGTAAATAACGGTTTGACAAACTCAGGCGTTAATAATATTAAGTTAAGGCTAGTGGGGATTGGTATAACCGATCAAAATCCAGGTGTTATTGGTGATGTATTAGGTAAAGTTGAAAAGTGGTTTGCAGCTGATGTAGAAAAGTATGCCCCTGATTTAGTCGGTGTAGTGCAAATGCCTACTAAACATCCAGATAGTACTGCAGGATGGGCAGGGGTAACGGGTTATACCCAAGTAGTTGGTGCGCCATGGCCGAATGCCTGGCGTCATGAAGTAGGCCATAACGTAGGGGGCTGGCACTGTTATGAGGCAGATAAAGCGAAACGGTGGCCGTATGCATTTGGTTACAATAACGGTAAAACCCGTACCCATATGTGTGGAAATTCTTCCAACTTTTATTCAAACCCTGATATTAAAGATGCTAATGGTTTACCCCTCGGTGATAAAAATACGGCAAATTTAGTGCGGTTATGGAAAGAGCGTGCGGCAGAAATGTCTAGCCGACGGAAGCACACTATCCCTTTTCCAGATGATATTAATAACCCTAATCCGAAACCGGACCCAAAACCTGATCCTAAGCCGGACCCAAAACCCGATCCTAATCCGGACCCAAAACCCGATCCTAAGCCGGACCCAAAACCCGATCCTAAGCCGGACCCAAAACCTGATCCTAAGCCGGACCCAAAACCTGATCCTAAGCCGGACCCAAAACCTGATCCTAAGCCGGATCCAAAACCTGATCCTAAGCCAGACCCAAAACCCGATCCTAAGCCAGATCCAAAACCCAACCCTATGTGTAAAAAGCCTGACTTGGTGAAGGATAATTTAATTAGAGAACCAGACTTTAATGAACTCAACCCCTGGAAGCGCTTTTATACCAAATCAATTAAACATGCTGTTGAGCAAATGAAAAAAGACTGTGGGCTAGATAATTGGCTTAAGGTGACTGACCGTAAACAATATTATGATGGGGCATTACAAAAACTAGCAAAACCATTAGAAGAAAATAAAGAGTATCTATTTAGCGCTAAGGTAAAACTACCTAAAGGAGCTGAAAAAGATTTAGCAATGGTCACTTTATTGTTAAAAAATGATTTGGGTGCTTACTATTACCAGTATTTAGCCATTAATCAGGTAGATGAAAATGTTAAGGAGCTGAAAAAACAATTTAAAGTTAATACATTGGGTAAAGTAACAGCAGCTTATATTGTCTTATTTGGCCCTAAAGCTGATAAAGCATTGTTAATTGATGAGGTGAAAATTTCTCCAATCAATGATAAACCTAATCCAGACCCAGACCCGAAGCCTGATGATAACAAGGTGTTTGAGCATGGCTTTGAAAATGATTTAAATGGATGGCAATCTGCATTTAAAATGGGCAAGCTTGAGCGTACGAATAAAATGAGCCATCAAGGCCAGTGGAGTGTTCAAGTAACCGATCGTAACCATTGGTATGCGGGCCTGTCACTGAAAACTAACGATATTTTAAAAGCAAATACAGACTATAAAATTTCACTTTCTGCGAGCTTGGGAGCGGATGCGAAGTCAGGCCAAATGCTGGATGTACAGTTATTTTATGTAGATGACGATGGCTACCATTGGCAGCGTATAAATAACATGAAGCTTCCCAAAGGAGATAAGTGGTACGAGCTAGCAGCCGATTTTAATTTAAAACCAAAAGGCAAACTTAAAACGGCAGAGCTGTATATTTTTGGTCCTGAGCCAAAAGTTGATTTTTATGTCGATAGTATTAAGTTAGAGAAAAAATAATTATAAATCTCCTCATGAAGCGTATGTAGCCAAATCGAATGGTTTTTAGGGGCGGCCGTCGAGTGATGAGACCCATGAGTTTATGTATTTATAAATGATTGGGCGAAGAGCGACGACAACAAACCCTAAAAATCATTCGAGAAGGCTATAGTTGGCTATGGATGGCCAACTTTTCATACCTGAATTAATTTTAGGATACCCTGTTAGTTCAGATATTATATTGAAAATCAAATATTCTAACCATTCCCTCTTTACATCATTATCTTGTGTCTTCAATATTCTTCGTTGTCAGTATTAGTTACAATATCTGTATGAAGATAAATGGATAAGTGAATGGACGCTAGAGTGCGAGAAATTAACAAGCCACAACAATTTAATTGGAGCCAGCAACCAGGAATGGCGAGTGATGCCTGGCAGTTTTACGATGAGAATGGTTTTCTTATAATCAATGATTTTATCCCTAAACCAATTTGCCAGCAATTAATGGGTCAAGCAGAAGCGATAGTTGACAATCACTGTCAACAAGAGAATCAACAGCACAAAAATAACGGTGAAGAACAGCCAGTCATTTTTTCAACCAGGCAGCGTCAACATGATAAGTCGCGCTACTTTATCGAATCAGCCAATGATATTCGTTGTTTTTATGAAGAGCTGGCAATGGATGATGATGGTTGTTTACCAAGGAAAAAACAGCATGCAATTAATAAAATTGGCCATGCTTTACATCGATTTGATCCGGTATTTAAGCAGTTTGTAGAAAACCATCAATTAAACCAATTAATAAACCAGCTGCCCTTGTCAGTACCTAAAATTATTCAGTCGATGATTATTTTTAAACAGCCTTATATTGGTGGTGAAGTTAATTGTCATCAAGATGCAGCATTTCTTTATACAGAACCGACTAGTGTAATAGGACTTTGGTTGGCTTTAGAAGATGCCACCATTGAAAATGGTTGTTTATACGCACTTCCTGGTGGTCATAGGCAAGGACTTGCTAAACGTTATTGTCGTCAGGATGGCGAAATGTATATGGTTGACCTGCAAAATATAGAATGGGATACCAGTGCGGCTATTCCTTTAGAAGTAACGCAAGGGAGTTTGATTATATTAAATGGTTTGTTGCCACATTTTAGCAAACAGAACCATTCCAACCGATCTCGTCAGGCATTGACACTGCACTTGATTGACGAAGAGCGTCATTATTTAGAGGATAACTGGTTACAGGTGAATAATTAATTACAGTAGTAATCCCACATTGGTCTCCTCATTAGAACTCAAATAGTTTTCATGTTAGGCTATGTTACCTCATAGCCTAACCAAAATTATTGAGAAATCAGTTTGAATACGACAAGATATGGCAATGAGTTAGCAGTTGAACTTGCTCAGGTAAGTGTAAAATATCAGCAACTGGCGGTGTTTAATCAGCTTGATTTTGCGCTTCCTCAACAACAAATTACAGCAGTGGTAGGTGAAAGTGGTTGTGGTAAGTCTACTCTACTAAAACTTATCAACGGACTAGTTCCTCCTGCTTCTGGCTCTATTCGACTCCATGGTCAGTCTCAAACTCATCCTTTTAATACAACAGTTCGACGAGGCATTGGCTACGCTGTTCAGCAAATAGGCTTATTTCCTCATTTGAGTGCTTACGAGAATATTGCTTTATTAGCAAAGCTAGATGATTGGCAACAGCAAACAATTCAACAGCGTGTGTCTTATCTTGCAGAGTGCATGGGATTACCCTCTACATTATTACAGCGTTATCCCCACCAACTGTCGGGTGGTCAGGCGCAGCGAGTAGGCCTGTGTCGGTCACTTATGGTAAAGCCGGGTATTTTATTATTAGATGAGGCTTTTTCAGCTGTTGATCCGATTACTCGTAAGGAAGTGCATGAACGGTTTTTACAATTACACCAAGAAGAGCCTAGAGCGGTATTGTTAGTCACCCATGACATGCGAGAGGCAGTGAAAATAGCTGATAAAATTGCGGTGATGCACAAGGGAGAGATTGTGCAGCACGGAACAGTGTCTACTGTTATGGATCAGCCCGCAAATGACTATATAGCACGTCTTATTAAGGATCATATTTAATATGCGGTTACTGTTTTTAGTTAGTTTATTTTGGGTAAGTCAGTGGGCACTTGGGTCTGTTAATAATGCTAATACGACAATAACGGTAGGAAGTAAGGCATTTAATGAGGGCTATTTGTTAGGTGAGTTGGTCGCTCAAAAGCTGGAAACAGACGGCTTTAAGGTAGAGCGTAAACTGGGGTTGGGAAAAACAGTTATTACTTACGAAGCATTACGTTATGGCGATATTGATGTTTATGTTGAGTATACCGGCACTTTGGCCCAGGCTATTTTTAAACTGAAAAATACCCCACCTCTTGAGCAACTTAATGACTTGGCCAAGCAACATGAACTAAAAGTATTACCGAGTTTAGGGTTTAATAATACCTATGCGTTAGTGATGGATAAAAATAAGGCTAATAAACGAGGAATTAGAACACTTGCTGACTTAGCTAAACACCCTCAACTGAAATTTGGTCTGACCCACGAGTTTATTAAACGAGAAGACGGCTGGGAAAAACTAGCCATCCATTATCAGTTAAATCATCAGCCTGTTGGTATTGAACATGGCTTAGCTTATGAAGCCATTCAAGCGGAAAAAATTGATATTACCGATGCTTATTCTACAGATGGCGACATCGATAAGTTCAACCTGTTGCTGTTAGAAGATAACGATAGTTATTTCCCGCGTTATGATGCTGTGCCGTTAGTAAGAGCTGATGCAAACCCTGTGATGGTGAAAAGTATAGAGGCGTTATCAGGTATTCTTGATGAAGCAACTATGCAGCGTTTGAACGGTGAAGTGGTTAATCAGGGTAAAACCTTCGCTGAAGTTGCTCATCAGTTTTTAGTCAGCCAAGGGCTGAAGCAAACAACTGAAATACAATTAGTAGGACCCTGGCAGCAGTTACCAAAAAATATTCTGCAACACTTGAAATTGACATTAATTGCTTTGGCTGCTGCATGTGTTTTGGGTATTCCCCTAAGCATTTTCTGCTATCGTAATAGAACTGTCAGTCGGGTGGTTATTTATAGTACTGGACTATTACAAACAATTCCCTCTATTGCGCTATTGGCACTATTTATTCCACTATTTGGTATTGGTTGGTTACCCGCTGTTGTAGCGTTATTTTTGTATTCATTAATGCCTATTGTTCGAAGTACTACAACTGCTTTATTAACTATTGATCCGGTATTAAAGCAGGTAGCAGTTGGAATGGGGTTAACCCATAAAGAACAGCTGCGAAAAATTTATTTACCTTTGGCTTTACCTGCTATGTTTACTGGTATTAAGACTGCAGCAGTAATCAATATTGGTACTGCAACCTTGGCAGCGTTTATTGGTGCTGGTGGCTTGGGGGAGCCGATTGTTACAGGATTAGCGCTGAATGACTTTCAGTTGGTGTTATATGGAGCAATACCCGCTGCACTGCTTGCGGTGATAACTGAGTTGTTTTTTGAATTAGTAGAAATCCGCTGGATACCGGCTCACTTAAGGGATCAGTGGAAATAACAGTTTTTCTCCCCCTAAAGGGTATTGCAAAAGCCGGGAAATATGGAGTGATAGAGTGCTTTGAAACTGCTGTTGGAAATAGGGTGACTAGAGCTATGGTGCAATCTGACTTCCCCCTTTGAAAAGGGGGAAGCAGCTTTCGCGTATTAACCTTGACGGATACCTTCAATGGAGAGAATTAATTCAACTTCTTGAGAAGCAGGCCCAAGGTCCTTTTTGATATTGAAGTCTTTTAGTTTAAAGGAAGTAGAGCCTTGGAAACCTTGACGGTAGCCACCCCATGGGTCTTTTCCTCCGCCGATAGCGGTTACATCAATAGTTACTTCTTTGGTTACGCCATGAAGCGTTAAGTCACCTACTAACACGGCTTTATCATCACCTTTTGGTATGACTTTTTTGCTAACAAAAGTGGCTTTAGGGTATTTTTTTACATCTAAAAAGTCATCGCTGCGTAAGTGTTTGTCCCGCTCTGCATGGTTAGAGTCAACACTAGCAGTATCAATAGTGACATTTACTTTGGTAGCTTCAGGCTTTTTCTCATCGTAGCTGAAAGACCCTTCAAAAGTATTAAAGCGGCCATATAACCAGCTATAGCCTAGGTGCTTTACCCTAAACTGAATAAACGCATGGGCACCTTGGGTATCAATTTTGTAGTCCGCAGCCCATAACTGACTTGAGGCTAGTAGGATAAATCCCATGAACATGCCAGCTACTTTGTTTAATCGCATTGATTGCTCCTGTTGTTTGTTTATGGTTGCTTGTTTGTGGTTTATTTATTGTAAGGAATGTGTTGTGTAACTGTTATTTTTTTACAGTTCCTAACATCCGTCGTAATGTATCATCTTTATCAAATAAATGGTGTTTAATTGCTGCCAGTCCATGTAGAGATGCTAAGCCTATTAATGTAAATGCCAGGTAATAATGTACAGTGCCTGCGTAGCTTTCCAGCTGGTCAATACCAGTGACTAGTGCTGGTACATCAAACCAACCAAAAACACTCACTGGCCGGCCATCAGCAGTCGAGATTAAGTAGCCACTAAAAATAACCAGCAAGATTAGTAAATAAAGCATTATATGCGTTAAGTGGGCAAGCGTTCGCTCCCAAATTTTATGACTTTCTAATGGCTTCGGTGAGTTTGTAAAAAGCCTCCATCCAGTTCGAAAAATCAGCACAACCAGAAGTAGCAGCCCAATGCTTTTGTGTAAATCAGGGCCTTGTTTATACCAAGGGTCATAATAATCAAGTTCCACCATATACAGGCCTAACGCAAACAGGCCAATAATCGTCAAGGCTGTTAACCAGTGAAGCAGAATGCTCACTAAACCATACTGTTTCTGGGTGTTTTTTAAATGCATTGATGTAGAAGCCTAGCGCACTGAAATCATAGTTGTATTTTGGCTATCACATTAGCCAAAGTGTTCAGACTCTTCGATATCTGATCAAATAATGGAGTTAGCTTATTACAGATAACAGTAACATAGGCTATAAAATTCTGAATAAGTTCATCAAAAAAACTGATGAATTTTTTGTGTTAGTGCTTGTCACTGAGTAGTGGTTTAGCTGAGGAAGCACTCATCACTGTAGAAAGTAACCACTCTGTAGCCATAGTCCAGAGTGGCTGGAAAAAGGGAGGTAGAAAAACTGTTGGAGCAGACAGCGTTAGTTACTTTCTACCAAGTCTAAGATGACCACATCACTTGGTTTAGGTTTTTTACAGGGCTTGATGCTTTGGTCATCAGGGTTGGGTTTACAAGGGCGGTTATGGCGACGTGGTTTCATGAGACGAATGAGTCTTTCCATTTGGGCTGCTGTCAGCACTTGTTTCAAAGATCGAATAGTTGTGTGTTTTGCTTTACAATACTGCGGACAGTTTTATAGGTGTTGTATGTTAGTGTTTACGGGGGGAGTGCTCTACTCTCATATACTTTATTGCAAGATAGCCTGAGGCTTAACATGCAATAAACTCCTCCTTCCTATGGTACATGGCCTGTAGAGCAATGTTTTATAATTCAAAAACTGTCTACAGTATTGGCTTTAAAAAAGTCTTTTAATAGGGTTGTTAACTGTTCATCCGTTAAACTGTGCTTAGCTAATATGTCCTCATGACGTTTATTGTCTTCGGCAACAATGGTACCTGTTTGGGCTTGTTGCTCGGCAGTTAACTCAAGCTTTTTCAGTGCATCTTCTAATGAAAGAGGTTGGGAATCTGGGCGAGCATAACTGGTATTGACAACGGTTGCTAATGAAAGAGTAATTGTCAGCAGTATGGGTTTAATTTTCATTTAGGTTTACTCCTTTAAATATCTATCGGCTAGTGACTCTCCATGAAGGAGGGTTTAGTCTGTTTGATGATAGTGATATAGAAAAGAAGTACTGGGACGAGAGTTGTATAGTTTATTTACAATAAGTTCAAAAACCAAATGTGTAGACCTTGTTAAGGTTTTAATGTGGTTAAGTGCAGCAGCCTTTTAATAACTGAAACCATTTATTATCAATGGTAGTATCAACTTAGCTTAATCATTGACTTGTAACATTCCATTTTGGAACTGCCAGTTAGTCAGCTGATAGTGATGTGACCATTTTTTTATCAGCTCTTTGAAGCGACCGTTTTTTTTCAAAGTGTTTAAAGCTTGCTGCCATTGGTTGACTAATTGAGCTGAGGTTTTTTTTGAAGTGCCAATAAACAGCTGGAACTTATAAAGCTTATAAACAGGCTTGATAGCATTAATTGAATAACCGACCTCTCGAATAATAAATGGAATATCTAAGTCTGTTTGAGCTAATAGGGCGGCTCTATTGATAAATAACTTTTGTATGGCTTGGCTCCATTTTGGGCTACTACTTAAATTAGTAAACCCCTGGCTTTTTAAGTACTGTTCTTTAGAGTCATCAATAACGGTTGCAATACTACTGACAGCTTTCGCATCATCCAGTGAATTAATGGTGACTTGAGTCTGTTGGGTACTATATAAAGCCGCTTTTTTTTCCGCCAGTGGACCGATCCATTGAAATAGCTGTTCTCGCTGCTTAGTGCGGCCCATACTAAATAAAAATACATTTTCGCTATGTAATGTATATTGATAGGCCCTAGCCCATGGCAGTAAGACGATAGGTGTGGTGGTATTGTGGGTAAGTGTAAGAATTTCTCTAACAATATCTGTGGCAAAACCTGATACCTCAGTACCTGCTGCTGAATCTTTACTTTTGCCAGTAGAAAAGTTGAGAGGAGGTTCATCAGTAGTGTATACCTTAATAACAGGCGCAGCAAAGGAACTCAGAGTAAAGGGAAGCCAATGTATTATCATTAATATAAACAGGAGCTTAGCCATCGAACGTAGCAACCTCATTCTTGCTGTTACTCGCTTTGATTAGTAGTAGATAAGCGAGTAATTGTTTCGCTAAAGCTTTTTTGGGCAGTTGTTTGTTAATAAAAAAGCATATCTATATAAATGCTTATGTAAGTGTAGACTCACTTAAGGAAGTTCGAATGCATATCAGTGATCAGTTTGACGGTGGAAATATAACCGTTGTCTCCTTAGAAGATGCTGACAATATCCAGCTGGAAATAAAAAGAGATCATCAGTCTGATTTTTATCAGTGGTTTTATTTTAGGTTCGTTGGTGAAGTGGGCGAAAAGTACCAGTTTCATATTACCAATGCAGCAAATGCTGCCTATGCAGATGGGTGGGATGGCTATCAAGTACTTGCCAGTTATGATCGAGAAAACTGGTTTCGGATGCCCACTCAATATGAAAATGGTGTGTTATCAGTCAAGTTTGGGCTAGAAGAAGCAAGCCTGTTTTTTGCCTATTTTGAACCTTATTCCTATGAAAGACATTTGGATTTACTACAAGCTGCAATGGTAGATGAGCGTGTATCCATCCATCTGTTAGGGCAAACGCTTGATGGTAGAGATCTTAATATGTTGCAAGTAGGAGAAGCGACAGCCCCTTATAAGGTTTGGCTGATTGCTCGGCAGCACCCTGGGGAAACCATGGCTGAGTGGTTTATTGAAGGAACCCTGGAAGCCTTATTAAACCCTAATTTGGGGGTGGCCAGGCAGCTACTCAAACAAACTGTATTTTATATTGTGCCGAATATGAACCCTGATGGTAGTGTAAGAGGGCATTTGCGGACCAATGCAGCAGGTATTAATTTAAATAGGGAGTGGCAAAATCCATCTCTAGAAAAAAGCCCCGAAGTATTTTTGGTAAGAAAGAAAATGCATGAAATAGGGGGAGATATCTTTTTAGATATCCATGGTGATGAAGTATTGCCTTATAATTTTGTTGTAACAGCCGAAGGCATACCTAATTACAGTGACTATATTGCTAACCTAGAGCAGCGGTTTAAAGATGTACTTTTACAGGTAACTCCTGAGTTTCAAGTAGAACACGGTTATCCAGTTGATCAGCCAGGCCAAGCGAACCTGTCAATGGCAGCCAGTTATTTAGCCAATCACTTTCAAACCTTGTCAATGACATTGGAAATGCCGTTTAAGGATAACCAGTTACTGGCTGATCCTCTAACAGGCTGGTCAGCTGAGCGTTCCAAGCAGTTAGGTAAAGATGTGTTAATCTCAATTTGGCAGACGTTAGAGTTGATAGAAAGGTAGCGCTTTTACTTGCTTGATAGCCAGCAGTTGCTGGCTTTTAGAAACTGTATACTGAAAACTTACACAGCTTATTTTTGTGTGCACTGACCACGTAGATCTTCAGGCATTTCGGAGTCAGCAATCATCTGACGTTCTTCAATAGTTAATGCTTCGTGGTTACAGTAGCGTTCCCATAAGCGGCGTAACTTATCGGCTTCAGTATCAACAGGTGTTGGCTCAACAGGTTCAACTTGGGTGCTAACAGGCTCAGTTGTTTCACTATGAGTGTCTGTGGTTGTTTGGTTGCTGCCACAGGCAGTCAATAGTGCAATTGAAAAAATAGGTAGTAAGTGTTTCATTAATGCTCCTTTAACGATCAGACGTTGAGACAAAAATATCACGCATTGTATAACCAGAATATTGGTGATGCTTTGCAACAACCCCCTTCGATTTGCTACTTTTGGGCACCTATTGTTGTGCTTATATTGTTTTATATTGGCTGGCGCATCATAGCTTGGAATTATTCTATCACTCAAGGCTATCTGGTTGCGGAATATACGCATTGGTGATCTTAGTCATTATTTTCGAGAGGTAGGTAACAATTAAGATTGTTTATTGTTCATTAAGTTATGGTGTTCTCTTTGGAGACTATTCGTAATAGTTGGGAAATTATGAAGTGATAGGCGTTCAGGGGCTGCTGTCTGGAACTGAAGGAGGTTAGAAGCAATATTCCTAGAGGTTGCGGTATAATCAGAGAACTAATCTGATGCAGTGATGATGTGGAAATATGTCAATTGATTTTATTTTGGTTGAGCCCAAACGTCCTGAAAATGTTGGTGCGGCCGCAAGGGCTTTGAAAACCATGGGGTTTAATGGGTTACGGATAGTTAATAGCCAGGCTCACCTGGTGCCAGAGGCGCAGTGGGTTGCTCATGGCGCGAAAGAAATACTGGCAAATGTACAACATTTTAATCAGTTGCAAGAGGCCACGGCAGATCTTGATTTTACAGTAGCCACTACCGTCAAAAAGCGCAGCACTAAACGTCATTATTATACGCCTGAAGAGGTTAAGCAGCTGATTGAGGCAAAAGGAACAACCGTTAAGTCAGTAGGGATTGTGTTTGGGCGGGAAGAAAGTGGTTTAACTTCAGAAGAAGTACAACACTGTGATATTGCCAGTAGTATTCCATTAGCTAACCCTCAGCCATCCCTAAACCTTGGTCAAAGTGTCATGCTTTACGCCTATATTTTGTCCAAAGTGGCAGTTGACCATAATCTGGAATTATCCGCGCCAGAAGGGCAAATGAAAGCACTAAAAGCCAAGTTAGCTCAGGTATTTGAATATTTGGCAATTTCTTCTACTGCAGTGGAGTATCGTTGGGCAATGGAAAGGTTAGGTGCACTGGCAGAAAAAGATATCCATTTTTTACATACTTTTTCTAGTGATATATTAAAGCAGTTTGATGACGATGAAAGTAAATAAACGATTGCTGGTAACAAATCCTAACATTCATTTATGAAGAGGATAAGGGGCTCTATTTTAGCCCCACTTAGTTGCTGGCTTGAAATGCATTAAAATCCATGTTTCATCATAATTTCTTCCATTAATTTATTTGTTTGGATTGTTTTAAGACCACGATTAAATAACGCTAATTTTTTTTGGTAGTCAGGCGCTTTTTTAGAAAAAGCAATATACAAAGGTTTTATTTCTAAAGGAGGGTCTAAAAACTCCAGTTCTAGTGCATACCATGGGTAACGTTTGGCTATAATGTATTGGGCAACGTATTTATCAATAAAAATAAGTTGCACTCGGTTTTTATATAAACGCTTTATATTAGTATCGTCATTGATTACTTCTTCTTTTATTAAATAATCTGCTTCATCAAACTCTTTGGTATTGATGTAACCGCGTACCACGCCAAATCGGTAGTTACGTAACTCTTTGAGAGCTTCAGCAAGGTTTTTGCGAGGGTCTGCACTAAATTTTATATTTTTGTCTTTACGTTTATAAAAGCCAACGGGTCCCCCTGGAAATGGATCGGAAAATACAAAATCAGTGAGTCGATTTTCATCGTAATACTCTGGAAATAACCCATCAACATGACCAAGGGTGGCAACATGTAATGCTCGTGCCCAAGGAAAAAATAAAACTTCTAAGTCATACCCCACTTCTGAAAAAGCGGCTTTGACAATTTCATTAACATAGCCTTTGTTTTCCAGTTCTTGACCGATGTAAGGTTCCCAATTAAGGGTGGATAAGGTGATTTTTTCTCGGGCTGATGAGTAACTAGAAAAAAGGGTCGTTAATAAAAATAATCCTATCCAGCCAATTTTACGCATTACAAGCACCGAACTACATAGACAGCTTTCTATGAAAAATAGCTGAAAAAGAACAGGTTGCCAGGCTTATTAAGCGTTAGCCGGAAACTTCTGGTGGGTTTGACATAACCAGCTTATCAAGAACAATTCCATAAAAGCTGCTATTGTCATCATTTTGTCGAAAGTGCCAGCCTAAATGCTGCTGACAACAAGTGCACAGGCTAATGGCCCAACTGCATCCAGCGAACCAGGAGGCTTCTGAATGATATTGGCCATATTGATTACAACCAGGTGCAGCACAAAAACAACCAAACTCAAAGGCAAAGCCTGCCGGGTTCATTTTTAAGTGGATATGCTGACCGCTGATTTCAATGCGTTCATGTTCATAAGTGATGGTATTCAGGCAGTGTTTACATAGGAGAGCAGAGGCCGGTTGCTCAAGCAGTTCAACCAACTCATCAACCTGAGACTTGACTTCAGGCTCAGCGATAACAGGTAAGGCACTTGTAATCAAAATGTTAGGGCTGAGTAATAAGTAGCTGCTATACATACACGTCATCCAAGAGCGAACAGACTAAAGTTGCGCTTGCTTACAAAAGCGTATCTTCGGCAAACGCCAATAGGCCCTTGAGCTAAAATGCAGTTCCTTGCATTAGCCTCGTCAGTTCATACTGCATGGTACTTCATCAGCCTTATGACTACAATTGGCAGAGGTGGTTACTATATGTTGGTTACTTTTCATAGTAGAGTGTCAGTTATGTTGCTTTTGTTAAATACCAGCAAACGTTAAATAACAAGAAATTGAGTAAATCTCACCACCCCACAAGTATTACTTAAATATAACCCCTATATTTTGGGCATAAGAACACATTAATGATGGTTTTTTCCACTATCATCAAGTAATGGTTATTTTCTGCTAAGTATCTACTTAATTCTAGTAGACTCATGATTGCTTGCCAGTAACAAACGATTAAGAGGATGTTGGCCAGATGAGTAAAGAAACCTTATGGGCTGTATTAATAGTGACTACGGTAGTGACGGTAGGTGTTGCTGGAGTTGGATGGGATGCTTGGAAGGAGCATTTACACTCTACTGATCAACAGTCGGCAGAAAACAATTTAAGCAATAAGGAAGATGGCTTGAGCAATCAAGTAATTGAGCCGGTTCAACACTCACAGCCAAGCAGCTTAATCCAGAATGATAACGATAGTATTCAGTCCAGCGAAAAGGTTAATCATACAACGAATGGGGTGCAGAGCACTGCACAAGCGCTGCAGCCAACTCCTAGTCAGGCTATGACTGAAACAGTGGACAATCTTCAGCCTTCTATAGATCAAGATAATCTATCAACTGCTACTAGAAACCAACGAACTAGAATTATAGTTAAAGATCCTATTGTGTTAGATGGGGTTGATGTGATGGCTGAGCTAAAAGGTAAAGAACTTTCGGCTGAAGAAGCGATTAAGACCATGGATGAAGAAAGCTAAGCAGTGTTTCTTAAATGTCTATTTCTTAAATATGTGTTACCAATTAAAATCAGCTGGGAAAATAAAAATACAGCTTAGGTTTTATTTCTTTCTCTAATTACAAGGTCGTTTTTATGGACATGCTGGTAACACCCCACTGGCTATCAAAGCAGCTTTCTCTTAATAATAACTTATGCATAATTGATTGTCGTTTCTCTCTGGCTGATCCCGATGCTGGCCAACAAGCTTATGATCAGCAGCATATTCCTGGTGCCGTTTTCGCTGACTTAGAAAAAGACTTGTCTGGCCAAGTTGTGCCGGGTGAAACAGGACGACACCCGTTGCCTGATGTAAATCGTTTAAATGAGCAACTGAGGACTTGGGGTATTAACCAGGACTCAATAGTCGTTGTGTATGATCAACAAGATAGTAGTCAGGCTGCAAGGCTCTGGTGGCTGCTAACCTGGTTGGGTAAGACTCAAGTCGCTATTCTAGATGGTGGCTTTCAGGCCTGGCAGGAGGCTAAGTTGCCAGTGACGACAGAGCTGCCGACTAAAATACTGGGTAACTTTGTAGGGCAGCCAGATTCCGATATGTGGGTATCAACTGATGAGGTGTTACAGCAATTGAGTCAACCAAAGTGGTGTTTGGTTGATGCTCGGGCTGCAATGCGTTACTCGGGAGAGCAGGAGCCAATCGACCCTATTGCAGGCCATATACCTGGTGCACTTAATTTACCTTTTCAAGGAAATTTAACAAAAATAGGATGCTTTTTACCGAAGCATCAATTAGCTGAGCGATTTAAAGCCTTGCCAGTTAAAGAGGTCACAGATTTGGTGTGCTATTGTGGCTCTGGAGTGACTGCTTGCCATAATATCTTTGCAATGGAACTGGCAGGCATAGGGCGGCCTCGATTATACCCTGGCTCTTGGAGTGAATGGGTGGCCAGCGCAAGCAGGCCAGTTGCTGTGGTCCAAAATAAGGGATAACTACTACAGTAAATCAGCAGGAGGACTTTGTTAGAGCCTTAAATATTCGCTGAAATAGACTGGCTAAGGTTGTCCCATAATTTTACAGAAGGCTAATAGCGGATTATCGTAATAATGGTCAATCGCTTATTGGCTCTGTAGGTATAAATAAAATTATTGTATGGACCAAACCTTGCTTAATAAAGGATAGTTTTTAACGGATAACAAGTTGGCGGGACAATGAGTAATAATGAGCATAGCAAGCAATCAGTTGAGAATGGGCAGCAGACAACCTTGACCAGTGACCTTGAGCAGTTATCAAGTAAGCAGGTGCAGCGCCGGAAGTTTCTCAAAGCTTCTGCAGTTGGGGCGCCGATAGTATTAACCCTAAGAAGTGGTGCAGCTTTAGCGGCGACCAGCGCAACCTGTGACATGAAGCTAGCTGAGGCTAATTTACCAGCTCCCGATGCGGTGGTATCTGAGGCGGATGGTATGAGTGAAGATCCAAGCTGGGTAAGGGCAATGGGTACTAAGCACATTTTTATGCCACTCCCTAATGGTGAGCCTCAAGAGGTTATTGAAGTTAATGGTACACTCTATGTGTTAAACATGAATCAATTAACGGAAGCACCCAATCAAGATCAACTCATGGAATGGCAGCAAGCAGTTAGTAATAATGAAGGGCAGTTAAGCTCTGAAAGCGTGAGTGTTCTCGTCCACTTTGATGATATGCGTCAAATGAGTGTTGAAAGCGCTCCAGGCACCTCACCCTTGACTAACTCTTGTTGGGTCTCCATCCAACCAAGCCCCTGAACAAAAGTGTTGTAGCCCTTGGGTTACAACACTAATCTGGTCTACCCTATAAGCCATGGGAACGTTTACCCAACAACAAGATGAAGCTATTAACTGGCGTTTGGCAGACCTTGGTCAGCTGCTGTGGGCAGATTGGGGAGAAGACACTATTGTGTTTAATGGCTTATCTGCTGATACACACTTATTAAACACCATGTCGTTAGATGTCTTATTGTTATTAGCTAAAAAGCCAATGTCAGCTGAACAACTAATAATCAGCCTTGCTAAGCAATGGCAGCAGCCTTTAGAGCAGATTGCTAAATCAATCAGTAGCTTGATCCATAACTTGGACTGTTTAGGGTTAATTGAGCCGGAATTTACATGAAAATTGCTGATTTAACAGTAATGGAGCTACAGGAGCGGCTTCGCAATGGTTTGGTGTATCAAATAGGTCCATTTAAATTTCAATTAACCGTTAAAAACTGTAAAACACTTGTTTCCCAACTACATTGGTTATTTGCTCATTATCCAACATTTTCCCAACCACAACTGATAGATTTTGCTATCCAGGTAAGGCGACCACGGTTATGGCGTCGTTGGTGGCGACCACAGGTGGAATTTAAAGCGGATGGCGATCCAGGTATGGCGCCCTTTCCACTAGACCACGCATTACCCATGCTGGAGTGGGGCAGCAACTGGTGTATCGCGACTCATGCTCATCGCTATTTAATGTTGCATGCTGCTGTAGTAGAACGGCAGGGCCATGCGATTCTATTTCCTGCTTGGCCGGGTTCTGGCAAGAGCACATTATGTGCTGCTTTGTCACTCAGCGGCTGGCGTATGTTATCAGATGAGTTTGGTTTGCTCGAGCCAGAGTCTGGTTTATTACAACCATTGCCTAAGTTGACTCCACTGAAAAATACTTCAATTGAAGTGATGAAGCGGTTTAGCCCAGAAGCTGTTATTGGCCCTTTATTTGAAAAAACCCGCAAAGGAATGGTGGCTCATTTTCGTCCACCTGCTGCAAGTATTGAGCAGGCTCAGGAAAAAGCACAACCACGCTGGATTATCTTCCCTCGTTACAAAGCAGGGGCTAATAATGTATTGGTTCCTGTAGAGAAATCCCAAGCATTGTTAAGACTGGCCAATAATGCATTTAATTATAAATTATTAGCGACCACAGGTTTTCAAGCTGCACGTCAGTTAGTAGATCAGTGTAATTGCTATGAATTGAATTTTGATAGCTTACGGGCAGTTATTCCGTTGCTACTTAGCCTTTATGAGCAGGAGTTCGTCTCTCCACCAGTCAATAACAAAAGCCGAGTGGTTAATGAAACAGCAGATTGAAAGTCACTATTTATTGACGGTATTAAAGCAACCATCAACTGTAGTCCAGTTTTCAGTAGAGCAGTGGAACGTTTTACTTTTTCAAGCTAAGCAAGCCGGTATGTTAGCTACCTTAGCCAATAGTTTTCAACAACAGCAGATTTGGCAACAACTACCTGAAGCTGTTCAAGGCCAGTGCCAAGATGCTTTGCAATTTGCTCAATACTTACAACGTAATGCTCGTTGGGAAATCAATCGGCTCAGGCGAGTACTCTATCCTGCTGGCTATCAAATGACTCTGTTAAAAGGAGCTGCATACCTATATCACAAAATTCCTGTTAGTGAAGGGCGGCTATTAGCAGATGTTGACTTATTATTTGATGAGGCTGACTTGCCCACAATCGAAACCTTGTTAATCGACAATGGCTGGGAGTGTGCGAAGCAAAATGACTATGATAAGGCATACTACCATCAGTGGATGCATGAACTGCCGCCTTATCGTCATCGTGAACGGCTGTATGATGTTGATATTCATCACCGAATTTTACCCCGCACCAGTCGTTTAAACCCGGATCCATCTTTATTGCTAACCGCATCTATTCCGTTGGCTGAGCCAGGATTAAACACCTTGTGTTTGCCTGATATGGTGTTGCATACCATCGTGCATTTGGGCTATGACGCGGATTACCATAATCGAGTTAGAGATTTATACGATATTGATCAACTACTGCGTTATGGGGAGAAGCATGTTCCTGATTTTTGGCTGCAACTGCAGGAGAGGGCTTTAAAGCTCGGTGTAACGCTGCCACTAGCTGATATTTTGTGGTTGTTGGAGCAGTTTTTTGCTACTCCAGTTAATGAGCAGCTGATGACAAGGCTTCCCAAATGTTCAACCAGTATTTTCCAGCGTATTAAATGCTGGGCAATGCCAGAGGCTATGTTGCCTTTGGCTAGAGGCCAAAAACGAATACGAAAACAGGTTGCAAGCCAGTTGCTCTATTTACGCTCCCATTGGCTGAAAATGCCTCCTTTATTGCTGTTAAATCATCTTTCCCGTAAATCTTGGATGCGAGTGACAGGAAAAGCTTAGTTAACTCTAGCTGAAGAGATACACTGCTATACTCTACTATTAAGCTAATATGACTGTTATCTAGCCGTCATGAAAAGGTTCAATGACTCATTGCACTGTAGCTGTATATAAATAGTGGTATATAAATCTGCCTTTTACTAGTGGAAGCCTGTATGAAGGGGAGTGCAGTACTAATTGTTGAAGATAGCCCAATGGTTTTAAAGGTGCTTAAGCATTTATTTGAAGCGAAGCAAGATTTGTCCCCATTATTTGCGGCAACATTAAGTGAAGCTGAGTCATATCTGAACCAGTCAGATAGTTCTTATTTAGTAGCTGTGGTGGACTTGAATTTACCGGATGCGCCAAATGGTGAAGTGGTTAATAAAGTGCTTGCAGCGAATGTTCCCTGTATTGTGTTATCAGGTTCTTATAATGATAAGAAGCGGGAAGCCCTGTTAGATAAGGGGGTTGTTGATTATGTACTTAAAGAAAGTCGTTATTCTTATGAGTATGTTATTAAGTTAATTTTGCGTTTGCAAAAAAATCAGTTTATTAAAGTACTTGTAGTGGATGACTCAAAATCTACCCGTGCTTTTATTAGAAAAACTTTAAAGCAGCATCTCTATCAAGTATTGGAAGCAGAGGATGGTATTGAAGCTTTAGCTATGTTGCAGCAGCAACCCGATATTCGATTGATGATTGTCGATTATAATATGCCTAATATGAATGGCTATGAGCTAGTAAAAAATATTCGGCATAAGCAGAATAATAAAAACTTAATTATTATTGGTTTGTCTGCTGAGGGTAGTGGAGCCTTATCGGCTAAGTTTATTAAAAACGGCGCAAATGATTTTTTACGTAAACCTTTTTATCATGAAGAGTTACACTGTAGGTTAATGCATAACCTAGAGGAAATGGAATTGCTCGAAGCAGTGAAGGATGCAGCTAATAGTGATTATTTAACTGGCCTATCTAACAGACGCTACTTCTTTCAGGTGGCTGAGAAACTCTATGAAAATGCTGTAGAGCAGAATAAGCCACTGAGTTTGGCTATGCTAGATATTGATCACTTTAAGCAGATCAATGATAGTTATGGCCATGAGGTTGGAGACTATGTATTAACAAAAGTCGCTGATGTGTTAAAAGAGAAGTTTTCACGATTTATTGTAGCTAGATTGGGCGGTGAAGAATTTTGCGTTTTGTTAAAAGGGTTGGATGTAGATAAAAGTCAGCAACTACTAGACAGTTTTCGGTGTTTGGTTGCTGAGCAGAAGTTAACTATTGGTGGTATCGATATAGGCTTCACTATAAGTATAGGAGTAACAGATAATACATATAGCTCGCTCAGTGACATGCTGGCGATAGCTGACAAATGCTTATATCGGGCAAAACAAGCTGGCCGAAATTTACTCATTATTGACTAAATATCACAAGCTAATCTTAACAAAGCATATAAGAAAATATACCTTTCACGAGTGATTTCCAGGTTTTGTTATCATCACTCCAATCACCACTTATTTATAAGGGCATGGCATTTCGCATTTGATGGTCGCATCTAAAAATCATTCGTATGTGATGTAGTATCGTAAAATATGTCGCCTTTAATAGGTAAGTCTTTATTATGCTTTTATAGCGGCAAATTTTCGCTTGGCAGGAGATAGCTCACGAATGTCATATTGCTTAGCGAGTTGCATAACCAAATGTTGTTGGCTTCTGTTGCTGGCGACAGCCAGTTCAATTTTAAAATGGTTGTGTCTGGGGTGTAACTTGGCGTTGAAATGTTTTATTTCAAAGCCACGAACCCGACTGGTATTTAAAATCCGCTCTAGACAACCGGGGGTGTTACGGGCAACCAGTTGTAACTCATAATAATTCATTTTTTGTACACTCCAGCATCTCATCATTAGGTACACCAGGGGGGACTAGTGGCCATACGTTGTCTTTAGGGTTGATACATACATGTAAAAGAAAAGGTGTTGTTGCTTTGAGCAAGGTTTGCAGAGCAGACTCAACATCTTCTGCTTGGGTAATACATTGGGCTGTTAAACCAAATGCTTGGGCGACTTTAACAAAATCAGGGTTATCTGATAAATCAACTTCACTGTATCTTTCAGTAAAAAATAGAGTCTGCCATTGCCTTACCATACCCAGTCGTTGATTATCAATAATGATAATTTTAATGGGCAACTGATAACGAATAATGGTTGCCAGCTCTTGGATGTTCATCATAAATGAGCCATCACCAGAAATATTAATCACTTGGGCATCAGGGTTGGCAAACTGGGCTCCGATTGCAGCGGGAAGGCCGTATCCCATAGTGCCTAAGCCACTGCTGCTAAGATGGTGGCGGGGGTGAGTAAACTGGTAATGTTGGGCTACCCACATTTGATGCTGGCCAACATCGCAACTGATAATGGTTTTTTCAGTTGCGAGTTGTGATAAGCGATTAATTAACTGAGGAGCGTAAATTGAAGGAGGGTTGCTGGGGTAAGTGAAGGCGTGCTGATGCTTCAGTGTTGTACAGTATTGTTGCCAATTGCCAATTGCAGCAGGATTAGTTAACTGGCTTAAACTGTAATTGAGCTCACCATGGATAATGACATCTGGTATTTTAAGTTTGCCAAACTCGGCGGCATCAATATCCAGGTGAATTATTTTTGCTTTTGCTGCAAAGCTGTCCAGTTTACCTGTGACTCGATCATCAAAACGAGCACCGATACAAATCAGTAAATCACATTGCTGTACAGCTAAATTAGCTGCTTTGGTACCATGCATGCCGAGCATCCCAAGATAATAAGGGTCATCAGGTAGGTGGTTACCAATGCCTTTCAAGGTGCTAACTGAGGGGATACCAGATTGTTGGGCATATTTCCGTAAGGCGTTTACTGCACCACCCAGCATAACGCCACCGCCACTGTATAGTAATGGGCGCTTTGCTTGCTTGATTAGTAGGTTAGCCTCCTCAATTGTACCAGGGCCGGCTGTAGGCAAACTGTAGTCTGCTGTAGGAAAGCCTACTAAAGAAGGTATTTCAGCAAGTTGAATATCTTTTGGTACATCAATTAATACAGGTCCTGGGCGTCCTGACATTGCGATTTGCATTGCTTCTTTCAGCATCCAAGGTAATTCATTGGCTGCTCGCACTTGAAAGCTGTGCTTAACCACAGGCAAAGCCATGCCAAGGATATCCACTTCTTGAAAGGCATCCGTACCAATAAATGGACTGGCAACCTGCCCAGTAATGGCCAGCATGGGTATAGAATCTAAGTGAGCATTGGCAATACCCGTAAGCAGATTGGTAGCCCCTGGCCCGGAGGTCGCTAAACAAACACCTAGTTTTCCCGTGCTTCTGGCATAGCCATCAGCAGCTAAGGCAGCCCCTTGTTCATGGCGACAGAGAACATGGTTGAGTTTGCTATCAACGAGTGCGTCATAAACGGGCATGATTGCTCCGCCGGGATAGCCAAATAATGTGCTGATGCCTGCTGTTTCTAGGGTTTTAATAATGTGCTGGGCGCCGTTCATAGAGTCAATTCACATCACTGTTGTTGCAAAAAAAAACCCCCGGCTTTTTCAAGTCGGGGGTTTTAGTATTCGGTAGCTCGGTTATTGGTTAGCCACGTGAACCCCCTTGTTGGTGCATAATAATAATCACCACAAGTGTTTTCACGATAATTTTTTTAATGGCTAACAAAGCATTCATTACAATTTAACTTATCACTAGATAACTTACTTAAACCACACCTAACACGTATTGAATAGTCTAATAGCGTCTTAGTTGTTACTTGTTCAGGAAACAAGCCTGTCAAACATGAAGCGAGTGATGTATAAGAAACGGTGTAATGCATATCCTATCACCCACCTCTTTAATCAGAGCATAGTTTGATGGAAAAAACAAGAGTCATAAGTGGCTTTACTGAAAGTTGACTCGCATCAATAAGTCGTGAGGTTATTTCCGTTATTCATAGTTCTGTGGTTTGTTAATCGCTTAAGTGCTGGCAAAGGTTAATCGGCACTAATAAGGTTGCCTTGAGTCTGCTGCAAGTGATGTTGTTTGTTTGAGAAGGTTAACATAGCTGAAAAATTAGCTGGCGTGGTAAACGACGGCTTACTAGACTTAATGATGAGTAATAGGGAGGAAAACAATGTTGAGGCATAAACACAGCCTAGTCGATGAGTTCCCTCAATGCCGGGAACAAATTAATAAACTAAAACATGAAAATCCCACCTTTGCCAAAATGGCAGCTGAATATCACACGCTTGATCACCAGCTATGTGGCTTGATGATGAGAGACATTCCGACGAGTGATGAAAACTATCTTTCATTAAAAAAACGTCGAATGAAATTAAAGGACCAGATTTACGCTATGCTTTCCCATTAGTGAGTCAATTGAAAAGGTGATGCCTTATGCATCACCTTTTTTTATTAAATTGTAAACACTATTTTGAAATATAGTATTTTAGGACTAAGTAAGTCTACAGCTTTAAAAACTGTAGCTTATGATTTTTTTGTTTTGATGGTTGTCTCTAAGTATTGTCTCTGTAGGTAATAGTACAAGGTTTGATGTATTAATTGACTGTAAAATAATACCTTATTATTAATTGGTTTCTTAATCAAAACTTGATAATAATGAGGTTAATTAACTAGCAATCGACTAGCTACAAGCTGGGTGTGAATAAGCTAAGCTTTAGTTAATAAGAAATGTAAATTATTAAGGCTATCCTTGAAGCTACTATTATCGAAACTCCCTTAAGTCAGGTAATACAAAATGTACTAGCTTATAGCAAGCTTGCCATGGTCAAAGATATTAAAGAAGGGTAGTAAGATGAAATGGGCTCTTGTTGGTGATAAAGACACAAAAGGCAATGTCATCGTTGAGGGGAGTCCTAATCATATAGAGAGTGGTAAGGCTGTAGCTCGAGTTGGCGATAAACTAAGTGATGGTAGTGTGATTACTACAGGGCATCCTTTTATTAAGATTGATGGTCGGCCAGTGGCTATTACTGGTAGTGATGTGAGTAATGGGAATAAATTAGTTGAAGGGGCTTCAATAACTCAGTTATAAAAGAGATTTTATTACTAGCCTAATATTATTAGCTTTTTGATATTGAGGGTAGGTATTATGGCCCTTTATTAGTAATATCTATATAAAGAGCATGGGCTGAAAAGCAATATGAACAGCCAGATACCGAGCCACTCAATGGTATATAGTGTATAACAGTTAAGTATGACCAAGCTGATAGATGTACCAGTATCTCAGGAACAGCGTGCCTATCCCCGTAAAGAGATAAACTGGCAGACAGCAATTAAAGGAACAGATCATGGTGAAGCATTACCTGCGGAGGCTATTAATATTTCTGTGCAAGGGGTACTGTTAACCACATCGGTTTCCTTTCAAATAAAGCAAAAATTATCCATCATGATTAAAGCGCATCATCTTAATAATCAACTGATTATTTATGCAATAGCTGAGGTGAAACATGTGATAAAAAGAAAAAGTGATTATCATATTGGTTTGCAGTTTAAAAAAATACAGCCGTTAGCTAAAAAATTTATTTATCGCTTTGTAGAGAATTCAATTTAATTAGCAGTCCCCATTACGGCGTTATAAATAATTACGTTTGTTAAGCATTGCTAAATTCATCACTAAAAGTATACTTACGATAATGAAATAGTTTGTAATATTCGTTCAAATTATTGTCACTGTTGAAATATTTGGGACTAAAGTGTGGTTTTGCTTGTATAGTCCTGATAGTACTTATTTCGTTTATAGCCTGCATAAGTGAGTAACCCCAAAGAGGGAACAACTACACTGATAAAGAAGGCTGTTAATACAATAAAAAAGTTAATATAAAATTCCATCACTCTTCACCTAAGTGGTTTCACTGATATTTTTGCTACCATGTTTCTACATCAAAATTAGAATATCTCTGACTTGAGTCCACATTATAGTAGCTATATATGTCTGCTGTAGGATAAAGTTGTTGTCATTCAGTTAATATTTTGCACAAAGAGTGTCATTTAGATCAGATAAGCCGAAATTGACCTATCAAGCAATCATTGCATACTCGTATTATGCTCTTAGGTATGAGTGCTAAACCAGAACCTTGGGCGTCTATTTTTAGAAGTGCGCTATAGTAGTATCAAGTTGCATTATGCTTGATTTGCTTGGAAGCGATTAATTTCTGATCAATTATGGTTGGGATCCAATAAGAGAATACTATTTGTCCAGATATCCTGTAGCCCTATGCAGCTCCAAGAAAAGCTTAAAGGCATCTGCTAAAGTTAGTATGACCAACGTATTAACTAAAAATGTATTACTTATAAACTTTCCTATGAAGAAATGTATCATAAGCCTATGTGTTGTTTATATAAGCATCTTTACAGGGCTTACTCTAGCTCAACAAACTTTGAATTTAGTCACCCTTGATAAATTTGCTCCATTTACCTGGCAAGAAGGTAATAGTGCGAAAGGAATTGATGTCGATATAGTCAAAGAACTATGTCGACGTAGCAATATTAAGTGCAATATCAGTTTTCGTCCATGGAAAAGGGTAATATTTGAAATAAAAACAGGAAAAAGTGATGGTGGGTTCTCTGCATTTATAACATCAACAAGAAAAAAGTTTGGTCATATTCTTGATATGCCTATTCATTACAGTACCTATAAAGTATTTGTCAAAAAAAATAGTGATCTGAAATTTGAAAAAATAGAAGACTTATATGGAAAAACTATTGGTCGAAACCTCGGCTTTCTTAGTGGAGAAGTGTTTGATCAAGCTGCAGTTGCAGGTAAAATTAATGTTGTAGAAGCAGTAGATATTCAAGCTAATATTAATAGACTCATGGCTAACAGAGTTGTTGGTATTGTGACCAATTATCACGAAACAATATTAGAGTTAAAAAAACTCAAATTACTCGACCAAGTAGTTGATTTGCCTCGGCCTGTCAGAAAGCCAAGAGGCGCATATTTAATTATCTCTAGAGCTGCAAAGATTGATAATAAACCAGGGTTAATAGAAAAATTGAATGTTAACTTAAATGCTATGTACTCTGATGGTACTATCGAAAAAATTAATAAGCTATATTTACAATAGGTGAGTCGATAATTAGCAAAAGCCCAAAACTTGATAAATTATACCAGTCGCGAATCATTTCTAGGTTCAATAATACAGCATCATGTGTATAATCCACTGTTATGAGAGGATTTGA